>JBEANW010000455.1:0-10019 GCA_041165225.1 Cyanobacteriota bacterium
TGCCCAAAATCCCCCTTCTTCTGCCCTGTGAATAATAACTTTAAGTTTCATGATTTTATCAAGGGTGTTGAATAGTATTCCGATAATAACGATCTAATTTTTATATAATCCCACTTAACCGTAGATGTTATCTGAAGAAGATATTTCGACTAAATACAAATGCGATCGCTATTAGAGCTGTTGGGAAATAAATATAAGATGAAGTAGTTGTATGGCAATATTCTAATGCTAAATCTAGAGCGTATTCTCAACCAAGATCGCCTAATGCGCGCAATGACTGGACTAAATCGCAAAGGGTTCGAGGAACTATTGCCTAGTTTTACAGAAGCTTATCCCATAACTTTTTCCTATTTCCCAACAGCTCTAATGAACAATCGACCCCACGCCACGGTGATCTTGGGGATGACTGCCGATGGCAAAATTGCTGATTATCAAAGTTCCCCTGCCCGTTTTGGTTCTATTCATGACCAGAATCATCTAGAACAGCAGGTATCTTTAGTGGATGGAGTCTTGTTTGGTGCAGGCACTTTAAGGGCTTATGGTACAACCGTCTGCGTATCTAATCCGACACTGTTACAAGAGCGAAAGATGCGATCGCAATTACCCCAACCTGTCCAAATTGTCGTTTCTGCATCGGGGAATTTAGACTCCCAGTGGCGCTTTTTTCAGCAACCCATACCGAGATGGTTGATTACTATTCCTGGTCACGATAGCACATGGCAAAGCAAAACAGAATTTGAGCGTATTTTGATTGCTCCAGTAATTTCTCCAGAAAACAACTCGATAATCAATTGGATCAAGACTTTTCAACAGTTGGCCGAATTAGGTTTAAATAGATTGGCTATCTTGGGGGGCGGAGAACTTGTAGCATCCCTATTAGCCGAAGATTTAATCGATGAACTGTGGTTAACTCTCTGTCCCGTAATTTTTGGCGGTAAGTCGGCACCAACTCCTGTGGGGGGAACAGGATTGATCCAGTCCCAGGGTAAAAAACTTCAGTTATTAGAAGTCAAGCAAATAGAACAAGAATTATTTTTACACTATCGGGTTTGTTAGTTTATGAGTTTTACCAAATATTCTAAAGCTCGTCAGAATTTTCTCGCCGCTGCTTCAGCGCAGGCTACCTTGATCAAATCTTGGCAACATCCCCTCCGAGGTATAGCAGGGGAAAAACTATATCTGGATCTGGCATGGTTTGGCGATCTGGCTGCTAAAAAAGTATTGCTCTTAATTTCTGGAACTCATGGGATAGAAGGCTATTGTGGTTCAGGTATCCAAGTTGGTTCAATACGAACAGGGTGGCATCTACAAGCCGATTCTAACGTGGCGATCGCCATGATTCATGGTTTAAATCCCCACGGGATGAATCATTTAAGACGAGTTAATGAGGACGGAGTGGATATTAACCGTAACTTTATTGATTTTCGGCAACCGTTACCCAAAAATACTTTCTACGATGATCTAGCGGAGGTGATTGTTCCCCAACATTGGACAGAAGTAACTCAGACGGAAACTTTAGACCGCATCACGGAGTATTTATACAGCAAGCCATCAGGGGTAGCAGACTTAGCCAAAGGTCAATATCATTACTGGTATGCGCCTTTTTATGGCGGAGAAGTTCCCACCTGGTCAAATCGAGTATTTAACCACATCAGCGATCGCTATCTCCGAGACAAACGAGCGGTAGGTTTACTGGATTATCATACAGGCTTAGGACAATGCGCCACAGGACAATTAATGAGTCTCCCTACTTCTGAGGCAGTACAAAACCTTGCTTCAGCAATTTGGGGCGATAAATTAATTGTTACAGGTTCAGAACAGTCTGTGGCTGCCTACTCTCCCCAAGGAACTTTAATTGCATCCTTGCAAGATCAATTAGTCTCTTCCACCTGTATTGCAGCCGCCTATGAATTTGGCACCATCCCTGAAATGGAAGTTTTTCATGCTCTACGGGCAGATCATTGGCTACATGCTCATGGTGATTTAGCTACTAAACAAGCTGTAGAAATCAAACAAAATATGCTGGATGCCTTCTATAGCGATCGCCCCGATTGGCAGAAATCAATCTGCAACCTGGCATTTACTGCTCAAGAGGAATTGTTGCTCGGATTGCGATCGTTATAAGGGCTTCGCCCTAGCTCTAAGCTCTAAACTTAAATTGAGAATGTTTGTCCTCAACAGGCAAAGAAATCGTAAATTTAGTATTTCCTGGGAGAGTCATATTGCCTGAAAGCAGGTTCACCGCAATGCTACCATCATGCTGTTCAATAATTTGCTTGGCGATCGCCAGTCCCAACCCAATTTTTCCCTCAGCAGATTTAGTGGTAAAAAAGGGATCACAGAGTTTATCCAGCAGATCTTGGCTAATACTCGCTCCTGTATCAATCAGATCTACCATCAGATAATTTTGCTGCTGATAGAGATTAATCGTCAGGATGCCGTGGGTACCAATCGCTTCGATCGCATTTTGAATTAGATGAAACCAGGCTTTTTCTAGTGCTTCAGGATAACAGTTAATAGTTAATACTTGACTGTAGTGTTTAATAATTTGTACACCAGGGGGCAAATCGGGAGCAATTAAACTCAGGGCTTTTTCCAGAGTACTTTCTAAGTTAGCTAGACGCTTGGGAACTGTACTATAGCTATGATGAGCATAGTCTTCAAAAGCCGAAATTACCTTGCTAACTTTAACTGTGGAGTTATTAATACTGTTAACGTTCTGATGCAGATTAATAATCAAACAGGCATTATCCAAGATTTGCCAGTAATTTTCACTGGCAAATAGAGGGACAAAACTTTCAATTTCCTCACTAAAGCCCAATTCAATCAGAATATCAGCAATTTTAGTTGTTTCTTCCAGTTCAAACGGAGCTAGCTTAGTTATAAGCTGCTGCTTTAACTCCTGCCTTTCCTGGTCTGACAACAGGGGATTAATGCGATTATCTTGAGCCTGTTTTAATAGTGAGACAAAATATTTTTGTTGTTCGGGGGAAATTTCCGCCAGAAAGTAAGGAATATTCTCTAGGGTAGCCTTACCAAATTGCCTAATCTCATCTAGGGTCAGATTGATTTCCTCTAGGGGATTGTTGACCTGCTGACTAATGCCAGAAGTAATTTTGGCAAGGGCGAAATGTTTTTGGGACTCAAACTCTTTTTTCTGGCTTTCTTTGAGTTGAATGATGGTTTGTTTAAGCTGGTCATTTTTAGCTCGTAATTGTTGTTGCAGACTTTTGACCACAAGCTGATTTTTAATCCGCATTAATACTTCATGGATCTGGAAGGGCTTGCAAATATAGTCCGCCCCACCGATGGCAAAACCTTTAACCTTATCTACCGCTTCATTCCCAGCGCTGATAAAGATGACGGGGATATCTTGGGTTTTCGGATTAGCTTTAAGCTGCCGACAGACCTCATAACCATTCAGGTCGGGCATCATAATATCCAAGAGAATTAGATCAGGGGGATTAATCTCGGCTGCGGAGAGTGCTAGCTTACCGTTGGGAACTGGTCTAACCTTATAGTCATATTTAGTCAGAATATCCACCAGCAAATGTAGATTTTGGGGAGTATCATCCACAATCAGAATGTTGTTCAACTCCCGCGCCGCCATTAATTTTTTCACTATTTAATTTTCCTGGGATAATACTAATTAAAAGGTAATAAGTTCAAAATATGCTCGTATTCAAAATTACTAATATGTTGCTCGATCGCCTGAGCTAATAGTTCATTTTCCTGTCCGATCTGCTGGGTAATCTGCTCGATTTTATCTAAATCAATTTCCATAATGGATTGTTTGAGTGACCGCAGTAATTCCTGGGATATCTCCTCAAAAGCCTGATCATTTAAAGTCACTCGTTCCCTGGCTTTCAAAGCCAGGGCTTGCGAGTGACCGCCTTCCGCGGTCAGAGGGGATAATAGTGATTCCGCAATATTTCCTTCTGCACAGGTATAGCACACCCCTAAATGCTTCGTCATCATCAACAATAGTTCGTCGGTTTTAAATGGTTTCCGCAGAAAATCATCACAGCCCATAGCCATAATCTGGGCTTCTGCTGTTTCTAGAGTGCTAGCAGTCAAAGCAATAATTTTCGGGGGGTCGGAGCGATCGCTTTTAAGTAGTTTTTGAATTAGTCTAATTGCTGTTTTCTCCCTCATTTTGGACATATTGGGATCGAGCAAGATCAAGTCGGGTAGCCATGATTGCGCTAAAGCGATCGCTTCTGCGTCATCGGCAGCGGTGGCAAGGTCAAAACCGATCGGCTGAAGGAGGTTGACTAACAGTTCTCGATCGGGTTGGCGATCGTCTACAATCATGATCCGAGGTGGGTTTTGATTCGTTTTTAGGGCGATCGATTGAGGGGTAATTTTGCTAGTAAGATTTTGGCTAGAAACTTTTCTTGTAGGAGAAATATCCGCCGTCACCACAACTTGAATCTGAAAGCGGAAAATACTCCCTTGATTGACTACCGATTGAACTTCGATCTCCCCCCCCATTAGCTGCACAAATTTACGACTGATAGTTAGTCCCAATCCTGTACCCTCCTGAGCTTTTCTACCAGATTTAGTTTGGCTAAAAGGTTTAAACAGATGTTCTAATTCTTCGGGGGCAATTCCTTCTCCTGTATCTTGTATTTCAAAAGCTAGCATTACAGTTGCTGGATCTGTATCTAAAGTAGGAGTAGCTAAGACTCTGAGGGTAACTCCGCCCTGGCTGGTAAACTTGAGGGCATTATTGAGTAAATTAATCAAAATCTGCCGTAGTTTCCCTTGATCTGCCAAAATATAGCGTGGTGTATTGGGAGCAATGATCAAACTAAGACGCAGATTAGCATTAGCAGCTTTGAGACTAAACATCTGCTCTAGATCGTGGAGTAAAGCATAAAGATCGAACTGACTGAGGTCTAAATCTAGTTGGTCTGCCTCCATTTTCGAGAGGTCTAGCACATTATTAATTAAAGCGAGTAAATGTTCTCCGCTGCGATTAATAATCTCGATTTGTCTTTGTTCTTCTTTGGGTAAATTTTCACTAACCGCCATCAATTGAGCAAAACCGATAATGGCGTTGAGGGGGGTTCTCAGTTCATGACTCATGGTGGCAATAAAAGTACTCTTAGCCTCATTAGCCACCTCCGCTTTCTCTTTGGCAGTAGATAATTCAGCGGTACGTTGTTTAACTTTCTGCTCTAACTCAGTGTTGAATTGCTGTAGCTGTTGATGGGAAACTTCTAGAGAATTCATCACCTGATTGTAATGCTGGGCGACATAACCAATTTCCGTGAAGGGTTCTTCAGGAACTCTGAGGCTGAGGTCGCGATCGCTGGCTTGACGCTCCATGACCCGTAGCATTTCATACACCGCACTTTTAGCGTAGTGTTCCGAGATATTTAAACCCCGATCTTCGTCAGCTAGAGAAACTCGTAAAGGCATTAGACGGTTAATTAGTTGGAGTAAAATCCACGTTACCCCAAATGCCCACAGACCACAGATGAGAATCCCCCATAGCTGCACCAATAACAGACTAACTCGACTCAATTCAGTCTGGAGAACCGTTGGATTACCTACTAACCCCACTGCTAAAGTTCCCCAAATACCACCCCCCAGATGAACAGGAATCGCATCCACCGCATCGTCAATGCGCCAATAGGTTAGCCAATGGCTGACTAATAGCATAACTGCGCCTCCCACTGCCCCAATAGCGATCGCCACTATCGGCTCAACAGCATTACAAACTGCGGTAATAGAAACCAATCCCGCTAAAGAACCATTCATTAAAATCTCAGCCTTGTTAGTTTTTAACTTTTGCCAACCAATAAACCCCGTACAGAGCATTCCCGCTGCACCAGCCAGCAGAGTATTGAGAATGGTTAAAGCCACATTGGCGATCGTTGGCGTTACACTGCCAGCATTAAAACCGAACCAGCCCAGCCAAATCAGCATCACCCCCAGTACAGAAAAAGGTAAGTTAGAAGCGTAAATGCCACGGAATTTATTCGGGCGATTAGAGTTACTAGAGCGATCGAATCTGCCAGTTCTCGACCCCACCACCAAGATAACCGCCAAGGAAACCCAACCACCAACACTATGTACCACCGTTCCCCCCGCAATATCGATAAATCCTAGTGCTTCTAGATAGCCATAACTATCACTAAAGCCATGACTATTCCAAGCCGAATGAGCCAAGACAGGATAGATTAAGCCTGAAATAATCACCGTAATGATCACATAAGCCCGAAACTTTAATCTCTCGGCACTAGCACCAGAAACGATGGTGGTAGCGGTACTACAAAACATCATCTGGAAGAGAAAAAACACCATTTCTTCAGGGGAACAAGCTTCTGGATGCAAGAAAAAATGATCTGAGCCAAAAATACCCAACCTGGAAGTGCCAAAGGTAAGACCATAACCCACTGCCCAAAAGAGCAGGACTGAAATACCGAGGTCAACGAGATTTTTGATTGCCACGTTGATACTGTTTTTGGTGCGGGTTAACCCCGACTCTAAACACATAAATCCTGGCTGCATGACAAAGACCAGAAAAGTGTTAAATATCAACCAGAGAGAGTTAGAGTTGATCGACATTGCTCATTTAGGGAATAAGATTGATTGTTAATTTGATAGTTCCCTTTATATCTGGTAATAACTAGCATCAATGAAATTTAGTTTGACTCAAAACAATGTCGCTCTTGCCTCCTGGAGCGTAAGGGGTTGATGGGAATTATTTGGGCAGCCTTACCTTTAGGCATTTGGTTATGCTTGCTCTTGTTTTGGGGAGATTTTTGGCGAGCCGATTGTCGTCTGGATAACTCTTCAGAACTAAGCCACTACCCCTCTGTATGTGCCGTTGTACCTGCTAGGGATGAGGCAGAAGCGATCGCTGCTAGTTTAACTTCGCTGTTGGATCAAGATTATGCTGGTGAGTTTTCTGTTGTTCTAGTGGATGATAATAGTGGCGATCGCACCTCGGAAATTGCCCTGGAAACTGCCGTGAGCCTGGGAAAAAGCGATCGCCTCAAAGTAATTGCTGGTCAACCTCTAGCATCAGGGTGGAAAGGGAAACTCTGGGCGATGCACCAGGGAATTGAATCTGTCACAACTCAAGCTCCTCCTCCTGATTATTGGCTGTTCACCGACGCAGATATCCAGCATGACCTCAATAATTTAACTCAGTTAGTGACTAAGGCAGAAATCGCCAATTTAGATTTAGTTTCCTTGATGGTGTTGTTACGTTGCCAAAGTTTTTGGGAGAAATTATTAATTCCCGCTTTTGTCTTCTTTTTTCAACAGCTTTATCCTTTTCCCTGGGTTAATAATCCCGATGTATCCATAGCTGCGGCTGCGGGAGGCTGTGTGTTAATTAGTAATCAGGCTCTAACCAAAATTGGTGGCATTGCTAGGATTAAAAATGCTCTAATTGATGACTGTACCCTAGCTCAAGCAGTAAAATCTTCAGGCAACAACATCTGGCTGGGCTTGAGTGAAACTACTATCAGCCTGCGAGGTTACGATAACCTGAAGGTAATTTGGGATACTATTGCTCGCACTGCCTATACTCAGCTTAATTATTCCCCTCTATTATTAGTCGGCACGATCATTGGCATGGTCATAGTTTACTTAACTGCTCCTGTTGCCACGATTTGGGGGCTGGTAACTAGTAACTGGCTGGTATTTAGCACCTGCGTTATAACTTGGTTGCTGATGATCTGGGCTTATGCACCCACGCTTAAACTCTATAAAATAGCTTTGCCTTGGGCGGGGTTGTTACCTGCGATCGCTTTTTTATATCTGCTCATGACCATAGATTCAGCGGTTAAATACTATCAAGGCGAAGGGGGTGCTTGGAAAGGCAGAACTTATTTATAGCTTCTAGCTTTTTTTTGTAATCAGACCAAGAGTATTACAATTATGAGATTTTCTCTGGAGAATTTGGCTTACTTTACCACCATAACCTCGGACTTAATACCTGAAGTGTTGGAAAAACAGTCTATACGAAATCCACTTGCGGTCAGCTTAGGAGCGATCGCTGGTTCTCTGAGTCGCTATTATTTGGGTATTTGGTTAGCTCAACGCTTGGGGACAAGTTTTCCCTACGGAACGCTAATTATTAACCTGACAGGTTCTTTTGCGATGGGTGTCTTAAGCACCTTAGTTTTAGATCAAACCTTACTGATTTCTCCAGAGGTTCGCCTACTAATTGCGACTGGTTTTCTTGGTTCTTACACCACCTTCTCTAGCTATGAGCTGGATACGATTAACCTGGTACAAGCATTTCGTTTTAATCAAGCCATAATCTATTGGCTTGGTAGTGCGGTGATGGGTGCTATCAGTCTATATCTGGGCATTGTGACAGCCAGATTAATGAGATAGGCTCAAGCTACTGTATATAGCTTTTTGGTTTTGTAAGTCTTTAAAAAACCTTAGTTGCCAAATAGTCTTAATCTTGCTTGATGAAAGGGTTTAAGTCACAATAAATTTAAACGCAATGCTGAATTAATGAATACAAGTAGAAATAAAGATATTGACTACCAAGCGATCGCCCTCGAACTAAGTGGGATTGAAACTACAAGCGATCGCGAGAGACTAACTAAATTATCTTTAGACTATTATCATTTCAGTCCCATTCTCCAGGAGCAATTGCAAGCTAAACGGGGAGATTTAGCAGTATTTCCCACTACCGAAGCCGAAGTGCTGCGAATTGCCCAAGTCTGTGTACAAAATAAGATTCCACTTACGGTGAGGGGTGCAGGCACAGGGAATTATGGTCAATGTATACCCTTGCAGGGGGGTATAATTCTCGATACCTCCAAAATGAATCAGATTGTTAGCCTCCAGCCTGGTATTGCCACGGTGCAGCCTGGGGTTAGAATGGCGGACTTTGATAAACAAGGGAGAGAAATCGGTTGGGAATTGCGAATGGCTCCTTCTACCTATCGGACTGCGAGTATTGGGGGCTTTATTGGTGGTGGTAGCGTGGGGATGGGTTCGATCAATTACGGACAAATTAGCGATCGCGGTAATCTCCGCCGAGTGCGTCTAGTAACCCTAGAGGAGCAATCCAGAGTCATTGAATTACAAGGGGATGAAGTGCAAAATGTACTCCATGCTTATGGGACAACGGGCATCATTACCGAATTAGAAATTCCCCTGGCTCCTGCCTATCCCTGGCAAGAAGCGATCGCCGTTTTCGATGATTTTATGACTGCTGCCAAGTTTGGACAGGCTCTTAGTGACAGCAACGGTATTGTCAAAAAGCTGGTTAGTATTCATGCTGCACCGATTACGCGCTATTTTACCGCACTGCAAAACTATATCCCAGAAGGCAAGCACTGCGCTCTGTTGATGGTTTCCCAATATGATTTTGAACCGTTTCAGGATTTAGTTAAAGAGTATCAGGGAGAAATAACCTATAGTCAGCCTGGTTCCCCTATTAAACGCAATAGCTTACTAGAATTTACCTGGAATCATACAACTCTTCTTGCCCGTAGTTGCGATCGCAGCTTAACTTATCTCCAAACCTTTTATTTCACTCTCGAAAGACTGGAAAAACTAGCTCAACAATATCAACAGGAGAACGATGGCAATGAAATTATGCTTCACCTAGAATTTTTGCGGGCAGGAGACAAGGCAATACCCGCGGGATTGCAGCTAGTCCGCTACACCACTGAAGCGAGACTTCAGGAGATTATTAGTGACCATGAAGCTCAAGGTGCGTTTATCGCTAATCCTCATGTTTACACCATTGAAGATGGCGGGAATAAACAAATAGATCCGCAAAAAGTCGCCTTCAAACAACAGGTAGATCCCTATGGCTTATTGAATCCTGGCAAGATGCGCGGCTATGAATGTTAGGAATTCTTCAACCAAACTAGCTAGTTTAAACCTCAGTTAATAACTACTGGAGAGCTACTTGAGTTAAAAGCTGAAGAGGAGTTAATTTTTGAAGCAATTCTAAAGCAGGGCGATCGCGAACAAATAACGAGCCAGCAAAACCGAGGGAATTAATGGGAATATTTTGGAAAGAT
>JBEANW010000456.1:0-9411 GCA_041165225.1 Cyanobacteriota bacterium
TTTTAGCCTTGCCCCTAGCCGATCTTAAAGATCAACCCTGGAATGCCGTACTACCGCCTCGCTTGAGTTGGTTACAAGAGGAAGAAAGTGACTCCATAGCGGAGGGGGAGAACTTTTTCAACGTGATTCGTAATGGGGACTTATTGGTACATCATCCCTATCATTCTTTCAGTAGCACTGTCTTGCGCTTTGTGACGGAAGCTGCTTACGATCCTAATGTCCTAGCGATCAAAATGACCCTCTATCGCACCTCTGGAGATTCCCCCATTGTCAAAGCTCTAATTGCCGCAGCCCAGAATGATAAGCAGGTAGTGGCACTGGTAGAGCTTAAGGCTCGTTTTGATGAAGAGAATAATATTTTGTGGGCGAAAAAACTAGAGAAGTCTGGGGTTCATGTGGTTTATGGTGTCACGGGACTGAAAACCCACACCAAAATAACTTTAGTGGTGCGACAAGAAAAAGAAAAAATTCGCCGTTACGTTCATATTGGCACGGGGAACTATAATCCCAAAACCGCCAGAATCTATACCGATTTAAGCTTATTAAGCTGTCGCGAAGAACTAGGGGCAGACTTAACGGATCTATTTAATTTCTTGACTGGTTATTCTCGACAAAAATCCTATCGTAAATTATTGGTTGCCCCCGTAAGTTTACGGGAGCGGATGGTGGAGATGATCCATCGGGAGGCGGAGAATTGTCGTCAGGGTAAAACAGGGCGAATCGTCGCCAAAATGAACTCCCTAGTAGATCAGCAGGTAATTGAAGCGCTTTATCAGGCTTCCCAAGCAGGAGTTGAGATTGACCTAATTATCCGTGGCATCTGTTGTCTGCGACCAGGATTGCCCAAAATTAGTGATAAAATTCGCGTTATTAGTATTATTGGTCGCTTTTTAGAACATTCTCGTATTTTCTACTTTCATAACAACGGTGCCGAAGAAATTTATATTGGTAGCGCCGATTGGATGACCCGTAATTTGAGTCGTCGGGTTGAAGCGGTTACTCCCATCGAAAATCCCGAAATTTTGCGAGATCTCCAAGAAATTCTCGGAGTTATGTTGGCGGACAATCGCAAGGCTTGGGAATTGCAGTCTGACGGGAGTTTTATTCAAAGAAAACCCCAAAAAGGAGAAGAGTCTCTCAGTACTCACGATATCTTTATGGAAATGGCGAAGCAATCTGCGGGAATAACTTCATAGTTGAGGCTCAAAATTAATTGGGCTAAGATTGCCTCCCTGAAAGACTTTAAAATAAATTCAGGAAGAATAAAGTTAATCTACTTCATCTAATATTTAATTTGAGTCAGCAATTTTGACAGAAACTTAATTAACCA
Organism: Cyanobacteriota bacterium; assembly: GCA_041165225.1. GTDB lineage: Bacteria > Cyanobacteriota > Cyanobacteriia > Cyanobacteriales > Xenococcaceae > Waterburya. Next base: position 1,331 of record JBEANW010000456.1, read on the forward strand.
CATAAATACTTCGGAATATACTTAGCAGTATAAATTAAGCCAAACAATCTCTGATTTTAAAGCTGATGTTGTGTACCAATAAGTTGCCCCAGAATAAGTTATTAGGAGAAATCCTGGAACAAGCAGGTTTAGTTTCGGATGAACAAATACAAATAGCCCTTGCAGAGCGACGGGAGAGTCATAATCTGCGAGTGGGAGAAATCCTGGCTTTACGAGGTTGGATCGAGCAAAGAACCGCCGATTTTTTTGCCGATGAGTGGTGCAACCTAGTCAATCAAACTGAAAGGCAACTCCTGGGCTATTATTTAGAGAAATCAGGATTATTAACCAAGCAGCAAACAACTTCCATCTTGGAAGAACAGAAGAAACTTTGGGTGAAATTTGGCGCGATCGCAATTCTTCAAGGTTTACTCAGGCAAGAAACCGTTGACTTCTTTTTAGAACACTTATTTCCTCTAGAATTATTAGATTCCCCCTTTATTGGTAAAAAGATTAGCTCCCCAGTCTCCAAACCTGCGATTCTAAAGACAAATACTACTCTAGTCAGTCAACTGCAAGAACGAAGATCTATTGTCAGCAATAGCAATATGGATGATGATGATATTCCCTGGATTGGCTAGATTTGCTTTCCAGAAAGAGGCTTGATGACCTGAAGCGATTAGGCTCCGCCTACCCTTCGGGATCGCAGAGAAACAAAAGTATCTGCTAGTCGTTAATTTACCAAAACTCCGTTTTCGGCGAAAATATGTAGGCAAAAGGAATTTGTGTGTCAGGCGGAGGGAAGATCGAGGGAGAGTGAGTCAAACAAATAAATTAAGTCGCCATCAGATTGAGACCAAAGATTATCATTGGCGTTTTTGGGCAAACGTACCGATCTATCCCTATAGTCAGCGACGTACAATTCGGCGAGAAATCCTAGCGGACACAATTTGGACATTTGATCAGCTACAGGGCATTTTTTATGTGGTAGTACCCATTCGGATGACGATGATTAAGCTAGCTCAAGGTGGCTTGTTAGTATATGCTCCCGTTGCCCCCACTAAACAGTGCATCGATTTGGTACAAGAGTTGGTCGCAAATCATGGAGAAGTGAAATATATCATCTTGCCCACCATCTCTGGACTAGAGCATAAAAATTTTGTCGGCCCTTTTGCCCGTAAGTTTCCCCTGGCAACAGTATTTGTTGCCCCCAAACAATGGAGTTTTCCCCTAAATTTACCCTTAAGCTGGCTGGGATTTCCTGCCAAACGTACCCAAGTCTTACCTGCTGATAGTAGCCAAACTCCCTTTGCTGAGGAATTTGATTACGCTATTTTGGGTGATATCGACCTGAGATTGGGTCAATTCGAGGAAGTGGCTTTTTTCCATAAGCGATCGCAAACTCTGCTAGTAACCGACTCGATTGTTTCTATTCCTGATCGCCCCCCCGAAATCATTGAACAGGATCTCTTGCCTCTGTTGTTTCATGCGAGGGAAAATGGTCAAGAAGCAATTATTGATACCCCTGAACATCGTCTTCAAGGTTGGCAAAGAATTTGTTTATTCGCGATGTATTTTCGCTCTAGCGTCTTGGATATCCCTGGTTTAGGTAAAATACTCCAAGATGCTTGGCGATCGCCTGATAAATCCCCTCAAAACTACTGGGGTTTATATCCTTTTCAGTGGCAAGTTAATTGGCAACAGGCTTTTACTCGGTTGCGCCAAGATGGTCGGTTATTAGTCGCCCCAATCTTGCAGACGCTAATTCTTAATCGCGCCCCGAAAGCAACTCTAGAATGGGCTGATACTGTTGCTAGTTGGAATTTTAGCCAAGTAATTCCCTGTCATTTTTCCGCCCCCGTTGCTGCGACTCCTGCCGAGTTTCGTCGTGCCTTTAATTTTCTCGAAGCAGATAACCCAGATAGTTTAGAGAATTTGCCCGAAGCAGATTTAGTAACCCTGAAAAAGATCGATGCTTTGCTCTACAAACCTGGAATCGTGCCTCCTCCCCAGCCACCGCTTAGAAGTTAGGGGTTTAGGGGTTTAGGGATAGACTGAACAATGCAATGTCGGTTTAGAATACTTTAAGAGAGTATTCAGTACTGACGGTGGAATATGGTTAATGTGGCTGTGATTGACTACGATACGGGAAATCTTCACTCTGCTTGCAAAGGTTTGGAGAAGGCTGGTGCAGTGCCACACATAACTAATAGTGCGGTCGATATTTTGGCTGCGGATGCGGTTGTCTTGCCTGGAGTGGGGGCATTCGATCCTGCCATGAGAAACATCAGAGAGCGTAACCTGGAGGAAGTAATTAAGCAAGTCATTGCCACAGGGAAACCATTTTTGGGTATTTGTGTCGGACTACAGCTTTTGTTTGAAGGTTCGGCGGAGGGAGTGGAAAGAGGATTGGGTATTGTTCCTGGTATGGTGCGTCGCTTTAAAAGTGAACCAGGAATCACGATTCCTCAAATGGGTTGGAATCAACTAGAGTTTAAACAACCCGATCATTATCTATGGCGAGATCTCCCGACCGATCCTTATGTTTATCTGGTTCACTCATTTTATGCTGAACCAGTAGAGTCTCAGTTTAATGCGGCGATGGTGACTCATGGCTCCCAAACAGTCACAGCAGCGATCGCCCGTGACAATCTCATGGCAGTTCAGTTCCACCCAGAAAAATCTGCGGATAATGGGTTAAAGATTCTCTCTAACTTCGTCACCCTGGTGCAAAACCAGAAAAGTTAAGGGGCAATGTATTACCCATTACCCATTACCCATTACCCATGAATCCCCTTGCCAATTAATCCAATCTTGAGGCTTCAGAAAAGTCTCATAGAGTTCGGCTTCAGGACTATTGGGTTCAGGTTGATAGTTATATTGCCAGCGAACTAGAGGTGGTAAAGACATCAAGATGGATTCAGTTCGTCCATTGGTTTGTAAGCCGAAGATCGTCCCACGGTCATAAACTAAATTGAATTCTACATAGCGTCCGCGACGATATAGCTGAAAATTCCTTTCCCTTTCGCCATATTCTAGATCTTTGCGTCTGGCGATAATTGGTAGATAAGCAGGTAAAAAGCTCCTGCCACAATCTTGGGCAAAGTTAAAAATATCCGACCAACTGCGATGATCAACTTCTCCTAACTTATTGCTATATTCTGCTGCTGCTTTATCAGGATGAGGCCCTTTGTATATTTGACCTGTACCATCTTGATAGTCGAAGAATAATCCCCCCACACCCCTAGTTTCTTGGCGGTGTTTCAGATAAAAATACTCATCGCACCAGTACTTAAATACAGGATGATATTCAGGATGATGGCGATCGCAAGTTTCTTTATAAGTCCGATGAAAATGGGCAGCATCTTCCGCAAAAGGATAATAGGGCGTTAGATCCGCACCACCACCAAACCACCACACTGAGCCCGCCTCAAAGTAACGATAGTTGAGGTGAACTGTGGGCAAATAAGGACTATGGGGATGCAACACCATAGATGTTCCTGTAGCATAAAATCCATGTCCTTCAGCTTCGGGACGTTGTTTGAGAATCGAAGGAGGTAACTGACTACCCCATACTTCGGAAAAATTAACCCCACCCTGTTCTAAAATACCGCCATCTGTCAAGACACGCGATCGCCCACCGCCCCCCTCTTCTCTCTCCCAACTATCTTCCTGAAACTTGCCTCCGCCATCGACTGCTTCTAAACCAGCACAAATTTCATCCTGTAACTGTTTCATAAACTGACTTACCTGCTCCTTTGAGTCAGCAGGGGGTTGGTCAGGTTGATTTTTGGTGGGATTAGTATTTATGGCGGTCATATAACAGATTCAAAAATTTAGATCATAAAACTACTTCGTTTACCCTATCTTGATTAGGGGTAATCGCACCAGCACTGGTAAGCAGTAGCAATTATTTCTTTACGAATTTGCAAAATTCCTTAACGAAAATACAAATCTTCTACTTCCCTAATCCCCTAATCCCCTAATTCCTCTTCTCAATCGAATATCCACAACGATGTTCCCCATCATTAATCCATTGAGTCCGCTGGACGATACAGTCGGGCAATACCGCAGCAAACATCTCTAGTTCGTGACCACAAATACTAGGATAAGATTCCGCAACATCGGAGATGGCACAGTTATGTTCGACCAAGACAAAACCCTGGTTCTGCGGAGGAGAGGATTGGTGTAATTCTGCCATATATCCTTCTTCTTGCCTTAACTGTACCAATTTAGCGATCCGCTGCTGTAGATTCCCGTTGCCTAAGCGATCGCAATATTCCGCTGCTTTACGTTGCCACTGTTTCTCTAAAACTAGAGTCACCTGTTCTTTGCCTACGGTTTCGGCTAGAGTGTCCAAAAAACTCACGGCAAATTCACTATACTTTTGGGGACTAAGGCGATCCCGTCCAGCACTACTCAACTGATACAAATGCTGTGGTCTGCCCATACCTTGCTGTAGAGCATGATATTCAATCAAGCCATCGGCTTCTAATTCATGCAAATGGCGACGAACAGCTTGGGTACTCAAATCCAAGTCCTGAGCCAGTTGGTTGGCTGCTGCTTGACCATGCTTCAGTAGAGCTTGGAGAATATTCTGTTTAGTAGACGGTAAACCAGTGGTCGTCATCGTCTTAGGGGCTATTTAGGGAGCTATGGTGCAAAATAATCAAGGTTAGCTGAATTTATGGGACTTACACAACTTAAACAACATCTTTATTGCTAATGTAACTTACAATATACTTAAACAACAAATTTATTGTTAAACTCAGACTAAATGTGTTGTCAAAGTCTTGTAAAACTAATCTTAAGTTAATTCTACCGAAGCTGTAACCAGATTTTCTGCTCACAGTTCTCCACAAATTCCAACATTCCAGAAAACCATAGTCCATATATTTAATTTCTCATCATGAGTGCCAACGTCAAAACTCTAGTTAATCAGCCCTACAAGTATGGTTTCGTCACCGATATTGAAACAGAACAGATTCCTCGCGGTTTGAGCGAAGATGTCGTCCGTCTAATCTCGGCGAAGAAAAACGAGCCAGAATTCATGCTAGAGTTTCGTCTTAAAGCTTATCGTCAATGGCTAAAAATGAGCGAACCCGATTGGCCTCATGTCAGCTATCCCGCGATCGACTATCAGAATATCGTCTATTATTCTGCACCGAAAAAGAAACAGGAAAAAAAAGGTAGCTTAGATGAAGTAGACCCTGCGATCTTAGAAACTTTCGAGAAGTTAGGCATTCCTTTGTCAGAACAAAAAAGATTGAGTAATGTGGCGGTGGACGCGATTTTTGATAGCGTTTCTATTGGGACAACTTTTAAAGAGAAGTTAGCGGAAGATGGGGTAATCTTTTGCTCAATTTCCGAAGCCCTAGAAGAACACCCAGAACTAGTTAAGAAATATCTGGGTAGCGTGATTCCTGTTGGGGATAACTATTTCGCTGCTTTAAACTCCGCCGTGTTTAGTGATGGTTCCTTTGTTTTTATTCCCAAAGGCGTAACCTGTCCGATGGAACTCTCGACTTATTTTCGGATTAACGATGGTGATACAGGACAATTTGAACGTACCTTGATTGTGGCAGAAGAAGGTTCATCGGTAAGCTATCTGGAAGGCTGTACTGCTCCAATGTTTGACACTAATCAGCTTCATGCTGCGGTAGTCGAGTTAGTGGCATTAGACAATGCCGATATCAAATACTCCACGGTGCAAAACTGGTTTGCAGGAGACGAAAACGGTAAAGGTGGTATCTATAACTTTGTGACCAAGCGGGGCTTGTGTAAAGGAGTTAACTCCAAAATCTCTTGGACTCAAGTAGAAACGGGTTCAGCAATCACTTGGAAATATCCTAGCTGTGTTTTAGTCGGCGATAACTCTGTGGGGGAATTTTATTCCATCGCTTTGACCAACAATAAACAACAGGCGGATACAGGCACGAAAATGATTCATGTGGGCAAAAACACCCGCAGCACGATCATTTCTAAAGGCATCTGTGCAGGAGATTCCACGGGTAGCTATCGTGGCTTAGTTAAAATTGGCAACAAGGCTACTGGTGCGCGGAACTACTCCCAATGTGACTCGATGCTCATTGGCGACAATGCTGAGGCGAATACTTTCCCTTATATCCAGGTAGATAACAATGCTGCCAAGGTAGAACACGAAGCCTCTACTGCCAAAATTGGGGAAGAGCAGCTATTTTACTTTGCTCAACGGGGTATTTCCGAAGAAGATGCGGTTTCTATGCTGGTGAGTGGTTTCTGTAAAGATGTGCTGAACGAACTGCCAATGGAGTTTGCGGCGGAAGCTGATAAATTGTTAAGCCTTAAGTTGGAAGGGACAGTGGGTTAATTAAAAAACCAAGGTTAAAAATCTTTTGTAAAAAGCGATCGCACTTTCTTTAGAGCGATCGCTTTTTTGTAGATAATTTAATTACAGTCAATAAATGCGATCGCCTTGTAAATAAGCATTAATGAGATTGGCGATCGCACTTTCGTAAGTTTAGCAAAATAACCTAGAACAAAAAACGTTTCAGGATGAACGTTGATAATTTAATGGCAATTAAGGCGAGCGATCGCTTACACTTGTTAGTCTTATTTCTTGATAACTATTAAATCCTTCTGGGTCAGATAATTCTTGTTGAAGAGAAGCTATCGTTTCTATTTCTAGTTTTTGAGGTCTTCCTGTTCGAGGTGGTTCTCCTAGAAGTTTTAACATTCCTCCAGTTTTGTATAACTGAAGCCAATTCTGTAACATTTATTTTGAGGAAATATAGGCTTTGTACTTTAGCATGGTTTAATACGGTTTTTTGTTGCTTCATGAGAGATTTTAATGTCTCTACTGATTCGGCAATCTCAATTTTTGGTACTCCTAACATTGACTTTTTCGTGTTATTTTACATCTATATTAAGTCTCCAATGACTTTTGAGAATTGGTATAATTAATTGACGACAAGCTGATGATCAATACATTTTTAGCATTTGTGCTGCTCTCGATCGCCATGTATCTGGCTATCAAAGTCTTAAATGTTGTTGTCTTTGCTCGTTTTAATCTCTTGCCCAAACCAGAAGTAATTAAACCCCAGAGTAATGCAGAACAAGCAGTAGAAACCCTGGCCAATAGTCTTCAAATAGCAGAATTTTCTTCTGGCAATGTTCTGGGGATTAACACGGGGGAAAATGAAGCAGTTTACAGCGAAGTGGTAACCCATACCGAAGGATTGGTGGAAGGGGTACAGGCGATCGCTGAATCAGCGGGAGAGCATCTGACGACAATGATGGAAAGCTTGTCCAATCAATAAAAATCTCCCCAAATACCCCTTTGCTTCAACCGCAGCACACTAACGGCGACATTAAACGACAGATCACCTGCTTTAATACCATAGCTGTCCAGTCTATATCTGCTTCGATGGTATCTCGACCCAAGGTTAAACGGATTCCCCTTTTTGCTACTGCTGGATCGTAACCCATAGCGGTCAAAATCGGACTAGGGTTGAGCTTCCCACTGTGACAGGCTGACCCTGCGCTGATGCCAATCCCTGCTTGGTTTAACTGTCGGACAATAGTTTTCCCTGTAATGTCTGGGGCTTGAGTGGCGAAGCGATCGCTGAGGATAAAACTCACATGATGGGGAAGACGATAGATCCGATCTCCCGTAGCTTCTAAACAGGAATAGTCTGCCATCAAATCAAATAGGCGATCGCGTAAGCTCATCAGACGAAAGGTTTCCCTTGACATTTCTGCTGCTGCCAATTCTGCCGCGACTCCTAAAGCAGCGATCACAGGCACAGCTTGAGTTCCCGAACGCATGTTCGCTTCTTGTCCGCCACCCCCCAGCAAGGGTACAAGGGAAATTCCCTCGCGGAGGTATAAAGCTCCTGCTCCTTGAATCCCATAAAGTTTGTGGGCAGATAGGGATAGTAAATCGACTCCCAGGCGTTCTACATCAATCGGTAAACGCCCCGCCACCTGTACTGCATCGGTATGAAATAGAGCGCCATGTTCTTTGGCGATCGCTGCTAGCTTTTCAATTGGTTGCAGCGTACCAACTTCACTCTGTCCATAAATCACCGATACCAAAACTGTATTAAGTTGTAGAGCTGCTT
>JBEANW010000457.1:0-2543 GCA_041165225.1 Cyanobacteriota bacterium
GCGCTCAACGGAAATCCCTGCATCTCTGAAGGCATTTTCTACCTGTTCAATCGAAGTTTGCAGCAGATTAACTCGTAAATCAATTTTGGGCGATCGATTAAACCAAGCTAGGAGTTGATCTACTTCTGGCAAGGGTAACTGTTCTAGCCAAGTCTCCACAATCCAATCGGGAAAGCTGTATTTAATTCCTAATTGAGTAATAGGATCTGTTGGTAGTTTTAGAGGATCTGTCGATGCTGCCTGGCGGATATAGCTGCGTAATAGACCATTGACCACCCCACCGAGTTTAGAGATTCCCTGATCTTTTGCCAATTCAACGCTGGTATTGACGGCTGCGGAGGCGGGAATGCGATCGAGATAGCGTAACTGATATAAACCCAGGTGAAGAATAATCCGTAAATCTGGAGGTTGCTGGGCTGCTTTTTTCTTTCCTAACAAATCAATTAATTCATCTAAAGTACGCTGACGACGCACGATCCCATAAACTAATTCACAGGCAAAACTGCGGTCAGTCTGGCTAATGTCCACCGCCGCCGACTTAAGGACTCGGTTGAGTGCCATATCTGTATAGGCATGCTGCTGATAAACACTTTTCAGGGCAAGGAAAGCCAGGGAGCGAGAAATGGAGGGGGATACCATACTGAAGAGAAAAGATTGCCTTACTTATCTTACAGCGATCGCTTGACCATGAGCATTAAGCTTTGGCGATCGCTTATGGTTATTAAACCTACCTGGAAACAAGATTAATCAAAAAATAGCTAATCTTAATTGATGCTAGCGATAAAATTGACTAGAGTTAGCTCAGTATCAACTGGCAAATATTTGGCAATTACTCTGTGACAGCTATTAGTTTTTTTAGTTTTTTCTTGGGATTAGCGCTTGGTCTGGGCATTTATGCAGGTAAGCAATACAGATTTGAGCAACAGTTAAAAAAAACGCTGCGTTCTTATGCTGGTGGTAAGGATGAAGACATATCTTTACCCCTGGAATCTTTGATTCGCCGAGAATTGAGCGAACTCGATCGCCAGCGACAAAAACTCGAACAGGATAGACGAGCTTGGCAAGAATTAATTGAACAAGCCCCCATTGGCTATCTACAGGTTGATGCCGATAATCAGCTTTTGGGCTGCAATCAAATGGCAAAAGAACTCCTGAGAATCAATTCTCAGCGATCGCAACGAGTGCGTTTACTACTAGAATTAGTTCGTTCCTACGATCTTGATCAGTTAATCGAATCAACACGCAATGCCCAAAGTTCTCAAACTAAAGAGTGGGTCTTTTACTTTACTCGCTACGTTTCACCTCAAGAATCTGAATGGGAAACTAATAGCGCCCAACCCTTAAAGAAGGTGGTGGAATCGATCGCCCTCAAGGGATTTGGATTTCCCCTATCCAATCAGCAGGTAGGAGTCTTTATTGAAAACCGCCAACCTTTGCTGGAATTGTCTCAGTCTCGCGATCGCACTTTTTCCGACCTCACCCACGAACTGCGAACCCCTCTAACCTCAATTTCTCTAGTGGCGGAAAATCTATTAAAACGCCTACAAGACCCCGAACGTCGCTGGGTCGAACGGATGTTGCAAGAAACCAATCGGCTCATTGAATTAGTCCAGGAATGGTTAGATTTAACCGAACTTCAGTCAGCCCCCCATAAATCCTTAAAATATGAAACGGTTAACCTATATGACTTAGTTCAATCAGTTTGGCAAACCCTAGAACCCATTGCCCAAAAGAAAGAAGTAACCCTGGTTTACAATGGCGATCGCCAGATTATGCTCTCTGCTGACCCATCTCGTTTAATTCAAGTTTTTCTCAACCTCCTAGACAATGCTATTAAGCATAATGCCACGGGCAAAGAAATTATCGTTCAAGTCCTATCTCAGTCAAGCCTCCAGTCTGATCCTGGAGTAGAAACGAGAGAACAAATTAAAGAACAAATCATAATAGACGTAATTGATTCTGGTCAAGGCTTCAATCCGACCGATCTACCCTATATCTTTGAAAGACTATATCGAGGAGATAAATCCCGCACTAGAGAGCAAACCAATAATCCGCATGCAGAAGGGAACGGCTTGGGTTTGGCGATTGTCGAACAGATTATTCAGGCTCATGGTGGCGCGATCGCTGCTAAAAATCATCCCCAATTAGAAGGTGCATGGTTAGAAATTGTCTTGCCCAAAGATCAAGCACTGAGTTCCTAAATCCCGTAAAATTTAGACTCACTGCAAAAACCTCGCAGTTTTATAATTTTGTGTCAGCATCAAGCTTTACGTTTATTGACCTGTTTGCGGGAATAGGTGGTTTTCACCTGGCAATGCATCATCTAGGGGGCAAATGTGTGTTTGCTTCAGAAATCGATCCTTACGAAAGAGTTGTTCGCAAACAAGTTATTTCCCCTGACGGCAAAGTGGTGGCAGAAGCCACTAGTAAGGTTGTCGTTTCTGGCGATCGCCAGACAAAAACCAGTCAATATGTTTCAACTACCGTGACTAGTAATTATTCTAGTTCCAGTTCTAGTTACAGTGTCTCAGGAAATTAGAAGA
>JBEANW010000458.1:0-2614 GCA_041165225.1 Cyanobacteriota bacterium
GATCCTGCTATTTTCCCTGTGATTTGGTCAAAAAGGGAAACTCAAGTTAACGATCGGCCTAACTATTGCCGATAAAGGCTTCCCCCTAGCTATAAGCTCTAAGCTTAATGACAATTTACTAGGGGCTTAATTCGCAATAAGCTTTTCATGCTAAGTTTAGATTATCAATAATTTTTACTTAATGAGAGAGCAATAGTATGGCTACTACCACAGGTTTGTTGCGTCCTTATGGTCATGTCGAAGACAATCCAATCTTGTTAGATAGAAGTATCACCGAGCCAGTATGTGAAGGTTTTAACGCTGTCTTGTCAAGTTTTCAAGGCCTATATTTGCAATATCAAAAACATCATTTTATAGTTGAAGGTTCGGAATTTTATGCCTTACATGAATTCTTTGCCGAAAGCTATGGAGCAGTTCAAGGTCATGTTCATGAAATCGGTGAAAGACAAAACGGGTTAGGGGGTATTCCTGCTGCTAGCTTTAGTAAACTAGCTGAATTATGCTGCTTTGAACCAGAGGCGGATGGTGTTTTTGGTGAGCGTCAGATGGTAGAACATGACCTGTCCGCAGAACAAGAGATTATTAAACTATTGCGTCAACAGGCAGCTCAAGCGGAAAGTTTAGGCGATCGCGCGACTCGCTATTTATATGAGCAGATCTTACTTAAAACTGAAGAAAGAGCCTACCATTTACAGCATTTCTTAGCTCACGATAGCTTGACCCTAGCTTTTGTGGGGAATCGCACCAATGGTTCTAACTAGTAGGAAGGGTAACAAGTCTCTTCTACGGCGATCGCTTTAGCAGAGACTTGATCTCTAGATTCTACATGCCGCCAGAACTTAATTATTTTCCTGCCTGTATATTCAGGGAAAAAGTAATGAAAGAAATGGTGTCCTTCAGGGTTCATCCAGAGTAAGTCATCATCTTTCAAATAATCTGACCATCCTTGTAAAGCCGAGCGATCGCTAATACCATCATTATGACTACCACATATCATCATGGGCATTGATACTCCTCCAGACTCTATTCGGTTTAGTTGATAAAGAGAATGAGCAGTGGGGGCAGTGTATAAATCTTGCTTGAGATTCTCAACTAGTTTTTTGGTATTGGCTCGGCTTTGATGACCAAACATCATTTGTACCATCCTTGCCAATAGCATTTCTTGACTGCAAGGTAACAATTTTCGCATTTGATAATAGTGCGCTTGCCAATCGATCGCAGGAGCGCAACCTACTCCCAGCAAAGTTAAGGATTTTACCCGTTGAGGATATTGACGAGCATAAAGCAATCCGAGTAAACCACCTGTGCCATGACCAATTAGATCGATCGCTTGAGATTTAGATTTAAGATAGTCGTGGAGTAGTGTTAGGGCTATTTCCAGAGAACTGGCTTCGTCTAGCTCTTGATTATATTCCCAGTAGGCAATGGGTATTTGTTGAGATAAATAGCGAATGATGCGACCATCAAACTGCTTGAAACTAGGATTAGCATTAATCCAAACTGGCGCTGTGGCAAGGGATATCTTCATTTTAAGTAAGTAAATTTAGGCAATTTAAGCTTGAATACTGAATGCTGGGGTTTTTTGTGAGCATTGCTGCAATGATTCATAGCGATACAGCTACCACAGCCTGTTCGATGCTCGTCAGGTGAAAAATCTCGACAGCCGATCGCCGTTTCTGTCAGGGCTACCAGCGGATTGACTGTACATTTAAGTCGATAGTCCCCTGTAAAGTAGGCACATTTGTCACAGGGTATTTGGTGCAAACGTTGGAGATGATTAACAGCTTGTTTGAACACCGAAAGCGATCGCCAAAACAAGCAAGAAAAAATTAAGGTCCAACCAATAAAACAGAAGGCTAGATATACCATGAGTAAATGATTCTAGTGGCTGTTAGAAGAAAAGAGAAAAGCAAAAGATAAAATATTGGCTCATTATCATCAGGTGCTTTTCCCTGGTTTTGGAGAGGAGAATCCCCAAACTTTTTAGCTAGCTCTAAGCTCCAAGCTTTAAGCTCTTATTTATTAGTTTTTCCTTGAGGGAAAAAAGGAAAAGAATTAATCTCTTATTCATGTAAGAGATCTAAGAAAAGCCTATAGCTTATGGCTTACAGCTTATAGCTATTTATCACAAAGCAAATTCAGATTTTAATTGTGTCGTCCATCTTTGAATTCGCTCGTCTGTTAATTCTGATTGATTATCTTCATCTAAAGCCAAGCCGACAAATTTACCACCCTTATCTGCTTTCGAGCCTTCATGTTCATAACCTTCTGTAGACCAATGACCTACTGTTTCACCGCCTAAGCTAGAGATTTTTTCCTCCAAAATGCCCATTGCGTCTTGAAAATTATCGGCATAGCCGATCTGATCCCCTGTGCCGAAATAGGCGACTTTCTTACCGCTAAAGTCGATACTATCTAGATCATCATCGTAGAAGCCTTCCCAGTCTGCTTGTAAGCCGCCAATATCCCAAGTAGGACAGGCAATGATCAGGCGATCATATTCTGCAAAGTCACTATCAGAGGCATCAGCGATTTCGTGGAGTGCCACAACATTTGCACCGCCTAAAGCTTTCTGTATTGCTTCAGCAGCTTCTTCGGTTTTGCCTGTAGTTGT
>JBEANW010000459.1:0-4601 GCA_041165225.1 Cyanobacteriota bacterium
GCCTGTAACTGGCTCTGTATTGGCGAATCGTATTCTGAACCGTTTACGTCGGAATAAGCTCATTAATTAGTTAACTGACGTTATGCGCCCATTGAATTATGAAGATTGGGGAAAGGGGAAAGGGAAAAAGCGCGAAGTTGCGTTGCGGGGGTTCCCAAGGCGCGTTTTGACGGTCACGTTTTTTGTATGAAGCTTCATACAAAAAAGCTGACCTGGTAAGAATCTTCTTACCCAAAAGCCGCCGTCCCGTTGAAGCGACTGAATCAAGAAGGGCAAAGGGCAAAGGGCAAAGGGAAATTAGCTGGTTAGTTTGGCGCGGAGTTCGGATTTGAGGCGGTTGAGAATCGATTTTTCGTCGAGAGAATCCAGAATTTTCTGTACCACTACTTTGGGGCTTTCTTCTCCCCAGGATGCCCCATTAGCTAGGTAGGTTTTAGTCACTTGTCCGATGGCGTAGGAAGAGACTCCTGCTACTCCTCCTTGAGCGATCGCCACTGATAAATAGGGAGCAAGGGATAAGCCTCCTGTCGCGGGAATAGTTAAGCCTAACAGTCCCTTAACCGAACTTAAACCCAAAGTTGCTAATAATTCGCTGGCGCTGATGCCCCCCATACTCAGAGCAATATTTTTTAATAGCTGTACTGCTCCTGATTGGGTCATGTTGATGCCATAAAGACGAGACAGGGAGAGAATAATCCCCACATCGATGATTGCGCCAGAAAACAGGTCGATCGCCGTTACAGGATTTAATGCCACCGTCATTGCTTTGAGCAGCATCCCTTGATTAATCAGAACATTGGCTGCGCGATCGCGAATTGCTAACTTACGCTCTAGAAGCTGTTCATTAACTTCATCGGCAAACAACATACTGTTCAGTGCTACCAAGGATTTGCCTTCACGGTCTAATAATTCTAAGATTTTCAGCTTGAGGGTTTCTACCTGAGCTACACCCCTTACTCTTTTTACCTTGAGTTGCCCCTTCTGATCTTTAACCCCTCTAACTTCCACGGGAGAAGCCGCTACCATGATAATTTCCTCTGGAGAAATCAATTCTCGGACTCTTTCCTCTTTAATCTTGTGATAAATTGCTAGACGATCAGCTTCAGGATATTGATCGATCTTGTTGAACACCAACAGCATTGGTTTCCCTGCTTCTCTGAGTTTAGACAAAGCCCGATATTCAACCTGAGTAATGTCTCCTGAAACAATAAACAAAATCAGATCGACTCTTTGGGCGAGATCACAGGCTAAAGTTTCTCGTGCCTCCCCATTCACTTCATCAATGCCTGGGGTATCTAGTAGCTGAATTTCACCACCCTTACCCTTAATCGTCAGTCGTTGGAGATTTTTAGAAGTATTCGCAATTTGTTCAGGAGTTATTTTCCAGTTAGCCTGATCGATGGTGCGGGTAACACCGTGCAGCGCTCCTGTGGGGAAAATATCTTGTCCCACTAAAGCATTGAGCAGAGAAGACTTACCTCGCCCAACCATGCCAAAAGCGGCAATTTGAACCACCGACTGCTCCAATTTATCCAGCATCTGAGTCAGACGATCAATCTCGGATTCCAACCCCACTTGCTCTTCCGCCGTCAGGTCAAGATTACTAATTAAACTACGGAGAGAATTTTGCGCCTGACGATAATTTAGTTCGGCAGTAATTTCCTCAAAGCCAATCAGTGCCTCTTCTAGCTCTAGGCGATCGCCTGCCTCTTCTTTTGACAACACAGCATACCTCCAAAATACCTCTTGGTAAATTACTCTTTTTGATTGACCCTTAATCTATAGTCTGTCTTATTTTTTTAGTTTTGGTATTTTTGGATAATTAGTCTTAATTGATCAGCAAGAGGTCTATTGATTCATCGATTCCAGAGTCGCTATATTATTGAATGAAACCAGATTCTACTACTAAACTTACCTGTCATAAATTGTGAATCGTAGCTACCCACCAAAAACAGTCGCCCACGTTCGGATTACTCAGCAATCAATATCCATGGGCAAAATTGAAGGCGAAGTCCAAGCTGCTCAGTATGAATGGCAATTTAGATGGCGTTTTCGCCACAGACAGTTATCGGTGCAACCATCCCTGGGTAGAGCCTTGATTCAAGAACCTTTAGAACGCTTCCTCGAACGTTGCGATCATCAGTTAGAAGCTGGTGGAGACTACACCTTTACCGTCAGAACAAAAATGTGATTACTAGTCCCTAGTCGCCAACTCAAAATATCGTTCAATTAGAATAATAGCCACAATATCATCTACAGGGCGAGGAGGTGTCCGTAAACCCTGGGGGATTAACCGTTGAAGTCCAGTGGGAGGATACATCATCCAGTAGCGATCGCGTGCCTCTAAGGTGCTATTGGTTTCATTGATGGTAGTTACTGCCACCGTCAATAAATTAGACTCAATCTGCTGCTGCCAAGCTTGGGAAGTTGTACCATCTCCCATGACGATTAAATTAATGGCATATTTTTGCACTAGCTGCTGAATAATGGCGATCGCTTTTACCGAATCAATCACCTGATGGCAAATTACTTCCTGCTGACTGTTGATCACCGCCACGCCACATTTATCCCGACCAGGATCAAAACCAAGTATATTCTGAGTATCTATATTCACGATGCCAGTTCTAGATGTTTTGAACGGATTTTGAACGGATTTTGAGCAGATTTAAAAGATCAAAATAATTGAAAGTGACCTATTTTTACTTGATTTCTGATCATGGGTAGATAACTTAGCCAGCCCATTAACCCTAGTCGACGTTTATGTCTATCTAGATAATGGCATTGAGACAGTAGTTTTATGCCCCGATCCCAAGTTTCGATTTCCTTTAAATTCTTGATCCCCCACTTATAGGAAGCATCTATATTTAGTTCACCAGAATTGATTCGACTATGTTTTGCTAAAAATATCCCTAATGAATCAAATACTATTTCTGCTTGAGCAAAATTATTTTTAATCGCGCTGAACAATTGCTTTACTTCCAGTTCTGAAAAATACATCAACAAACCCTCAGCAATAATTAGTACTTTAGCCGACGGTGTTGCTTTGACCTTTTGAATCCATTGAAAGTCTAAAGCCGAATAAGCTAAATAGTCGAGTCGTGCTGATTCATCAATTAAATTATCCCAAATTAGTTTCACTTCTGGTAAATCGATACATACCCAATGAATTAGACCATTATCTACTCTAAAATATCTAGTACACAAACCTGTTCCCAAACTTACAATCGTGGCTTTAGGATACTGCTGGATAAAATTTTTGACCAATTCGTCGATAACCTCAGTTCTAATGGCAATCAGAGCTTGACTAAACTCAGAATCCTGTTGGGCAAAATTGTAATTAATTCTTTTTACTATTTCAACTGAATAGTCGTCTTTAATAATTCCGTCTTTTCTTTGGGTTTCACAACTTCTTAAGTAAAGCGTCGTCAAAAGTGTTTCAGATATTCCCCTTAAGCCTGCAACATTTAGTTCAGAATTCATAGGTATTCAATTTTGATGGGATACATCACTTTAAACAATAACTGTCAGGAACTTTGCCAGTATTTTGACCGCGGAAGGCGGTCAAGGGCAAGCCCTGCCTTTTCAAGGCAGGGAACCCTTGACCCAGTATTCCCATCAAGTGTTCCCTCCCAGTATTCCCACTTTATAAAGTAAATCTCGTCAAGAGCTAGAAAGATTGCAGATTAGATGTTAATACTAGTTACGGATCAAATCATGGTAAAAAAATGTTAGAAGCGATATTGTTCGATTTAGACGGTACGTTGGCTGATACAGACTCAATTCACTTTGCTGTCTGGCAAGATATCTTGGTTAGATACGATCTGGACATCGATCGCTCTTTCTATCGACAACGAATTTCTGGGAGAACTAATTCTAAAATTATTAAGGATATTATTCCTCAGTTGACTTTAGAAGATGCCTGGAAATTAGCCACCGAAAAGGAAGAAACTTATCGTCGTTTAGCAAATTGTCTCTTACCTACTCCTGGTTTAGATCGCTTGATCGCGCTAACAGATCGAGCTAATCTTAAAAGAGCAGTTGTTACCAATGCACCAGAAGATAATGCGATCTTCATGCTCAAGACGTTACGCCTGACGGATACCTTTCCCACCGTAATTATGGCGAAGGATGCTCCTCCAGGCAAACCCGATCCTGCACCCTATGAGCTAGCGTTGAGTCGTTTAATGGTAAAAAGCAATAGAGCGATCGCTTTTGAAGATTCCGCCGCTGGTATTCGTGCAGCCAGTGATGCAGGAATCTACACCATTGGGATTACTTCCAGTCATCCAGCAGAGGATTTGCTGACTGCGGGAGCAAGTATGACGATTGAAGACTTTAATGATGAGCAGCTATGGGAATTGTTGGATAGCAAGACTAAGGCAGTTGGTTAATTTTAGAGTTCGGAATTCGGAGTTCGGAGTTCGGAATTCGGAGTTTTTATTGGTGGATGAAGTTTGCCGGGTTTTGGTCGTAACGGTGTCTAACGGGTAGAGGTTCGGGTTGAGCGTCTCCCACCAGGGCAGCAGTATGTTCCAAGGCGGTGCGGAGTCGTTTGGCAGCATAAATTGACATATCCCTAGGCACACTAATTCGATCTCGCA
>JBEANW010000460.1:0-4862 GCA_041165225.1 Cyanobacteriota bacterium
CAGCTATACCAAAACATTAAAGCGATATAGACAAACAAACTCAGGACATCTAAGACTGTCGTGATGGCATCTCCCGTCAGAAAACTACGGATTTTGCGATTTTCATTAATCCTCGAAGTAATATCACCGACATAACGGGTTTCAAAATAGTTTAAGGGTAAATTAAAGGTATGACTGATAAACCCCACAATCAGCGACAAATCTACTCTGTTAGCAGTGTGAAACAGCAAATAACGCCGTAGGGTCGAAATTATCACCTGAAAAATCTTGAAAATCAGTAAACCCGTTCCGACGGCAATTAATGTGGAAACACTCCGCTGCACTACGACCCGATCTAATAAAATCTGGGTAAATATGGGAGCAAATAAGCCTACAATTTGAATAATCAAAGAAGCAGCAAAAATTTCGAGTAAAACTATTTTGTAAGGTTCGAGTATTTTGCCATATTTCCAAAGACCGTACTTTGCTTCTGGAGTTTGCTCAAATTTGGCGGTCGGGGTTAGCAAGAGAATATAACCAGTCCAGCCAGCGACAAACTCTTGGCGACTTAGAACTCTTCTCCCGACGGCAGGGTCAGAAATAATTACTTGTCGTTTGGTAACTCGATAAACCACTACATAATGATTTCCTTCCCAGTGAGCGATCGCTGGGAGTTCTTGACTTTGGAGCGCTAATAAATCTGCTTTGCGGGGTCTGACCATAAAGCCCACTGATTCCGCAGCCGCAATTAAGCCTTTAATAGAAGCTCCTGAGCGATCTACATTAGCTACTCCCCTTAACTGGTTGATACTGAAGTTTTTACCCCAATATTTACTAATCATGACCAAACAAGTTACCCCACAATCCGAATGACTGTGTTGCTTAAAAAAGGGATATTGTTTTGAGGATTGTTGCCACCAGTGAGTAATTTTTATTCGGGGACTGGGAAAATAAGGCAGGGCGGTTTGGACGGGGGGAGCCTGCGCCTCGGAACTTACTGTCTTGAGAGGAGCAATTTTAAGAGGAGCATTAGCAGTTTTGGGAATTGGTGCTTTAACATTAACTTTTCCCCCAAAACTATGTTCCAGAGCATAGAGTTGAGTGGGTTTGGTAATTAGCCATTCTCCCTCAGTCGGTAAAAGTTCTCGGTCATAAAATTGACCTGGGATTAATCTTAGACCTGAACCATGAATCATTTCTCCCCGATACAAGAGCCACAATTGTCTATTTTTAGCCAACTCATGGGGTAAAATTCCTGGCTCTAATTGCACTGTATTTAGTAAAGGTAAAATCGGCAACAGATCTTCAACGGACTTTGAGCCACTGACTTGGTGACATAACATCAGTAAATCCCATTGTTCTCCCTGAGCATAAATATATTCCTGAAGCTGAGGATGAGTCTCAAACCAAAATTTGGCTGAATCGGCATCTAAATAAGCCAGCTTTAAGCCTAAAGATGCCCGAAGACTATAGGGTTGCCAGCCCGACTCCGCAAACAAGCTGATTTGCCCTAACCATCCTTGAGCTATGGAAGCAATCAAATTATCATCGTGGTCGATTAATCTGACTTTACCCGCCAAGATTAGGAAAATTCCACCTGAACCGCCTTCAAAGCGCCAAAAAAGTTTCCCTGGATTTGGCTCAATAACCTCTAATTGCACTAAAAATTGCTGAAGTTGAGCTGCCGAAAAAAGATTATTTAAAGACTGATGAATAAATGTTGGGTTTAAATCTGGTTTTGAAACCACCATAATGAATCATTGAGTTGAGAAGAAGCCGAGGGGCTAAGGTCTTGGATTCTAATCCTTGCTGGTGCTGATTTGCTAGAGGAATCTTCCTCTGGCTTTGTTTGGTGTTGAGAATCCCTGGTCGATAGACCCATTTGCTTGAGCAAGCGATTAACATGGCGATCGCTAATCTGAATACCCAATTCGGTGCTTAAGTGCTGGCTGAGACATTTAGCTGTCCAGCGCTTGAAAGCATAGCCGTGTTCTTTGGGGCTAGTGGTGACCAATTCTCGGAGACGCTGGAGATATTCATCGTTAACCATCTTTGGTCTACCGATACAGGTATCTTGCCAAGAATCACTGGTTGGTCTATTGGCGATCGCCATCCAATAACGAGCCATATCCTTAGAGCAGCCTAGAGCAGAACAAATCTCCACTTGGGATTGACCTAAATGACTCCGCAAAATGATTTCTAAACGACGACGATGTCTGTGATCCAAGTTTTTGAACAGATTTTCAGGAAGTATCTCGGCAAGGATACTTGTTAAATCTTGAGCTTCATAGCTCACAGTAATAACCCTCCTTTTTAACAATGATTATACGTCTTTAGCTCTTCATCTAATAAATCAACCGAAGCTATTAATCAACCTGATTAATTAACAAACAGACAAAAATACGATAATGAGGTTAACCGTTACCTCGTGAATATTTTGTGAATTGTCTTCAATGGCTACTGCTCAAGCCTTTTATTGAGCTTAACTAATAATTCAGTAAATCTCCATTAGCCAAACGTAAAGCAGAAACAGAAACATCAACTAAGCATTCTCAAACCAATCGGTGACCAGACAAGATTTGAGTCTGACCAGGTTTTAGATTGGCAAAAATGATGACAGCTCTCAGCTACTTTTTTCCATAGTCGCATCAGAGTTGATTTTTTTCCATTGACTTGGTGAAGGCGCTAAAAACTCATGGAGAGCTGAATTTCCTTGGTCTGAAGAAGTAATAAAAATGTCGAAAGATAAAGAGATTCGTACTTCACCTGTTTGGTTAGCTTCTACTCCATGACGTTGCTTGGAGGGAAATATCAAGATTCGCCCTTCTTTCGGCGCATAAAATCCTTCTTCATAGTTGAAAGGATTTCTCTTCTTGATGGCATTAGTATGCTTATCTCCTATCCCTGTAATAATTTCATTGAAACTTGCGGTGTTGTAAATTGTAAATGCACCAGATTTTAGGCTGCCATCTTCAGGAACAGCTACATAATAGACTGCGCTGACATGGGCATTATGATGGGCATGAGGAGGAATCGCTTGGGTTTGGCGGGATACAATCGGCCAAGCTCTTTGAATGTACAAATCTATTTTGCTGAGATCGACTCCCAACTCTTCAAGGTATTGAAAAACATGAGTTTCCACTTCCTTAACAATCCAGGCAAATTGAGGATCTTCATGAATAGCTCCTACCCCATGAAAATCACCCGTCCAGGCAATATCGTCATCAATTCTTCTTTTATAACCATTTTCTTCTTCCAGCTTTAAAATGGTCGAGACTAGAGAATCCTTGTGGGCAGGGGCATCTGCAAGATCTGTGTAATAAACAGCAAGGGGAAACCAGGGTTCAATCGGCATGTTAAAAATGATGTTATATGAGTAAGGTGAATGATGTATTTAATCAGGATGTATAATTCAAATCAGGATTTAGATAAAGATGTTCAATATCTACATTCTTTTTTGATAAGTAATTAAGAACATAATTTAATTTGTTATTTGGTTGGTTATTTAATTCGCTTTCAGGCAAATTGTCTTGTTGCCATTCTTGTTGCCATAATTCGACCAAAGCCAAAGCAATGATGCCGCAATAGTGCTGACCAATGTTTTCCTGGGGAACTTTAGGCGATGAGGCTCCGCCTCCGCTGCGCGATCGCGATTTTTCTGCAAACCCCAAACCTGGAGCAAGAAATTTACAAAAGAAAGGAATTCCTGGGCGAAAATAAGCTTGATGACCTTGATAAGTAGTTTGAACTACAGGGTAAATTCGGTCAAAATCGCTACTCTTAAACTCTAAAATCACCACATCAAACCTGTCAAATTCTGTCTCGTCATAATTGATTCTCAAATCAAAAGGAACTCTAACTTGATTCAATTTTTGGGTTAAGCTAGCCAACAAACACAATGCCCCTCTAGTTCCGACATTAAAATATAGCTGGTTCATTGTCGAGTCTTCAGTGAAACTGACCTTATTTCTATTATTTGCTGAACCCACATTCCCTACAGCAATATAAATACCTCTCTCCACCAAGCTGGGAGGCATTCTTAGGGATACGAGTTTTCCTGGGGATAATTCTGCCGATGGTTCGACCAGATGCCTAGGTTGAATGTGCAAAGTTAAATCATTTTTAGCAACATGCCAACGGTCATTTACTTCCTCAATGACCAACCAATCAGGATCTTCATAACCTTGACCATGATTGTTTTGGGTAAGCTCTTGATAAAATTTAGTTTTAGACCATTTACTCGCATTATTCACATAATCAGTCTTCGGCAGACTTTCAGAATTCTCTTCTTTGAACGCTCCCTTGAGGGAAGAATTCTGTGACTCTGAATCTAACTGAGTAGTAAAAATATAGTAAATATACTTCTGTAGTTTAGCTGCTAGATACCCATTGAGGTCTTTAGTCGCAATTTGGTTTAAATACTCTTTAAGCCGAGATTCAACCGCTAAAGGCTCCAGATCTTCATAGCTAATGGTGAAATCTGAGGCGATCGCAATTTTGGCGACAACATTTTCTAGCTGTTGTTTAAACTTGAATTGCTGGGTTGCTAGGTCTGATTGATTTACAGAAGCGATCTCTGGAATCATAATAATTTATTTATTCGGGCTACTTAAATCTCTCAACTCTGCTTCCATATTGCCAAATACAGTTTCAATTCCTTTTTCAGGATTGCAAAGTAGATTTTTAGCAACTTGCAGTTTACACAAGGCTTGATTATCAAAAGGATAATGATATTCAACGTAGTAAGTTAGGCGATCGATAATGCTAATACCTGCAAATTGCACAATTCTGCCAACAAAATCAGGTCTATCTACCAAAATTTTGGGAAAAACAGCCAAATATCCCCGCAGTAGTCCTTCAAGACTTGGCGTTATCTTTTCTAG
>JBEANW010000461.1:0-3905 GCA_041165225.1 Cyanobacteriota bacterium
TTAAGGGGAATTCCGAACTCCGAATTCCGAACTCCGAATTCACCAATATACTTTCGCAGTCGCCTGCATTAACCAAGGATGTCCCCACCAAAACAGCATAACAAAGACGGCTATCCCCAGATAGACTGGGCGTAAATACTCTTGCCACTTAATGGTTTGGCGACCATCCAGAATCGCCAGAAACGGAATTACCGAAGTTCGTGTCTTAACCTTGGCAAAAGCATCTCCATATCTTTTGCTTAGACGGAGATCGCCATGCCAGACAGCAAACAAATGATGGGCAATTAATCCGAGAGAAGTCACGAGGGTAAAAGTCGTCCCAATCCAAAGGGTATGGGCAAGACACCAGATAACCTGTCCCACCATTTGCGGATGACGAGTAATACGAATAATCCCTGTTTCAAAGAGATAGACTTGGGGTTTTTGAACCGCAGCAATTTCCAGGAGATTAAAAGTTGCGGGATATAGAAAAATAAACGAGATCGCCGATAAAGTCCAAACGCAAGCCTTGATTCCTGGCACTCCCTGCACCTGCCATAACTGCAAACCATCATAACGATGATTGAAGAAATAAATAATTAAAATAGTGGCAAAAGGAATACTGACTAAGGCGAAAATTACTCGGTATAATCTCGCACCAATTTTAGCTTCTCCCCAAGGACGTAGAGCTGCCAAACCACTATGGGCGATCGCAAACCCCAGGAGCAAGCCCAGTATTACAAGGTGGCTGTTAGCTAGCCAGTTGAAGTTAGTCAGAGGAATAGTCATATATGTATTATTAATCACCCTCAATGGTGACGATAATTAAAAGTTAATTGCGTACCCCAATCGTGATACTGTGCAAATAAAGCACATGAAAATTATTAAATATTTAGCAGTATTAATAATACGTTTAAATAACGCTCAAATAACAAACTTTTTTTTATAAACTTGCTGCTGGAATTGTATGTCTGATATTCCTTTTACCCTGGATCAACTCCGAATACTTAAGGCGATTTCTACAGAGGGAAGCTTTAAGCGGGCTGCGGATAGCCTTTATGTTTCTCAACCCGCCGTCAGTCTTCAGGTACAGAATTTAGAAAAGCAATTGAATGTTCCCTTGTTTGACCGAGGTGGCAGACGAGCGCAGTTAACGGAAGCGGGACATTTACTCTTGAGTTATGGAGAACGAGTAATTTCCTTGTGTCAAGAAACCTGTCGAGCGATCGAAGATTTGCAAAACCTCCAGGGTGGCACGCTAATTGTGGGGGCATCCCAAACCACAGGGACATATTTGATTCCTGGGATGATTGGTTTGTTTCGGAACAAGTACCCCGATGTTTCGGTACAGCTTCAGGTTCATTCTACTCGCCGTACTTCCTGGGCAGTGGCGAATGGGCAGGTAGATTTAGCCATTATTGGTGGGGAAGTCCCCACAGAATTGCAGGACGTACTCAATATTATTCCCTATGCTGATGATGAATTAGCCTTAGTCTTGCCCCCCAGTCATGTCTTGGCTCAAGAAGATGCCATCCAAAAAGAAGATTTATACAAGCTGAAGTTTATTACCCTCGACTCCCAATCCACAATCCGTAAGGTCATTGACAAAGTTCTGACTCGCTATGAAATTGACCCTAAGCGCTTGAAAATTGAAATGGAGTTGAATTCCATAGAGGCGATCAAAAACGCCGTCCAGTCAGGATTAGGAGCAGCTTTCGTCTCCACAACGGCGATTGCCAAAGAATTAGAAATGGGGGTCTTGCACCAAGCCAAGATTAAAGAAGTAAATATCGGCAGAACTTTAGCGGTCATTGTTAATCCTAATCGCTATTGTTCAAAAGCTGCCGAAGCATTTAGTAAAGAGATTCTCCCCCAATTTACCACCAGAGAAGAATTTAAAAACCTCGATAGCTTGTACAAGAATATTATAGAAGTAAGCTAAAATCCTGGGCGATTGCTAACTTCCCTCAGTACAATAAGCGAATACTGCTGCAAATACTGTTCTTGGCTAATAGCTATTGACTGAGATTGTATGGAAATTATTTGTACTCGCCCTAGTTGTGTCAAACCCCGTAATTTTTTCAATGATCTAGATACCGAAGCGAAGATTAGGACGGTACAGCAAAGATACTGTAGTGCTTGTGGGATGCCCTTGCTATTGGCTGATCGCTATCTCCCCTCGAAATTATTAGGACAGGGAGGCTTTGGAGCTGCCTTTCTGGCTTGCGATCGCTACAAGCCTAAGTTGCCTTTATGTGTGGTCAAGCAGTTTAAGCCAGCTAATGATCTTGATGCTCACGAGCGAGGTCTTGCTCAAGAACTATTTGAAAGAGAAGCCATTGTTTTAGAAGAATTAGGGCAAGAACATCCGCAAATTCCTGATTTATATGCATTTTTTACTCCTATAGTCCAAAATGCTCAGGGAACAGAAGAAGAACAGTATTTCTATTTGGCGCAGGAATTTATTGATGGACAGGACTTAGAACAAGAACTAGCAGACAAGGGCAAGTTTACGGAAGCTGAGGTGACGGAAATTTTAACTGAGATCCTCAAGGTCTTAGAGTTTGTTCACAACCACAAGGCGATCCATCGTGATATTAAACCATCGAATATCATGCGAAATAAACAAGGGGTTTTATATCTGCTGGATTTTGGAGCAGTCAAACAGATTGCAGCAGGGGGCGGTAATACCAAAAAATCTACAGGCATTTATTCTATGGGTTTTGCTCCTCCCGAACAAATGTCAGGTGGGCAAATATATCCCTCAACTGATATCTATGCTTTGGCGGTTACCTGTATTAATTTATTGACGGGGAAAGAGGTAGAAGAACTCTATGATTCCTTTAATAATGCTTGGCAATGGCATAAATTTGCGCCAAATATTAGCGATCGCCTGAAGCAAATCCTTGATCGGATGCTTTTGTCCAGCCCCGCCCAGCGTTTTCAGTCAGCGAGGGAAGCCTTAGACGCTTTTGCAGTTCAAGCTAATATTGCCCCCACGAAACCGACTGTAACACCCTCCCCAAATCTACCCGTACCATCTCCTGCATCCGCTACCACCAAGAGCGCTACTGCTCCTGTGGTTAAGAGAAAACCCAATCGTCCTTTTTCCCTCACAGAAGTTCTTAGTAGCGCTGCCTTTACTGGTTTTGAAGGAGCATTAATTTCCATCGGTTTAATTAACTGGCTAGCTTTTTCGGGAGAAAGCTTGGGAGTGATCGGTGCAATTATGGGGGGGATTACCTTTGCTCTGCAACGTCGCATCATTGAAAAAGTTGACCTGGTGATTTTTGCCACCATTTCCGCTGGAGTGGTGATTTTTATCCCTCAATTACATGGAACTTTCACAATCCCAACTATCTTGATCATTGCCACTATCTCGGCTGCGGGAGCGATCGCCATTACGGCATTTTTTCGCCTCGTGTATCAACTATTATCTCGTTTATTTTAAAGTGGAATCAGCTAAAATTTCGGCGATTAGGCTCTGCCTACGGATCGCTTTTCAGGATTCAGGTAAGTGCAATTAACAGCAGGGTAAGATGGAAATACTGAACCTTTTTATTGAGGAAGCATGGTATGAGATTTAGCGTAACGCTTGATCGCGATGAAGATGGAGTTTGGGTTGTGGAGTGTCCCAGTATTCCTGGGTGTGTGAGTCAAGGTCAGACAAAACAAGAAGCTGTTGAAAATATTAAAGATGCGGGTTCGGGCAGAACGTGGAATGCCACTGACCGTAGAAACCTATCAGGTTGAGGTCGCAGTATAGTGGGTTCAGCGAGGAGGATGGTTTGTCTGTCTCAGAAGACAATTTTGAAACATTCTTGGTGGTCGTGTGAGTAGGTTACCCAGTATTTCGGGGAAAGAGTGTATCAAAATTCTAGAAAAAGCTGGTTTCTATCGAAAGCGGCAAGAAAGTAGTCACATTA
>JBEANW010000462.1:0-6980 GCA_041165225.1 Cyanobacteriota bacterium
TTCAGTGAATACTCTAAGTGCAGCCATAAAATAGGCAATAGCAGTTTCGATATTCTCTCGTCTGTTTCCTTCGATGCGATCTATGTAAGCGATTCCTAAATTATTTTGAATTATTGCCCAATAAGTAGGAAAATCAGCTTCGGTGAATACTTTCAAAGCATGAGTGGAATAGGCAATAGCAGTTTCGATATTCTCTCGTCTGTTTCCTTCTATACGACTCCAGTAAGCAACTCCTAGATAATGTTGAGTCAATGCCCAATCAATAGGAAAATCAGCCTCAGTGAATACTCTCAAAGCATGAGTGGAATAGGCAATAGCAGTTTCGATATTCTCTCGTCTGTCTCCTTCTATACGACTCCAGTAAGCAACTCCTAAACGGTTTCGAGTCCTGATCCAATAAGTAGGAAAATCAGCTTCGGTATATACTCTCAAGGCAGATGTGTAGTAAGCAATAGCAGTTTCGATATTCTCTCGTTTGTTTCCTTCGATGCGATCTATGTAAGCATTTCCTAAATAGCTTTGAATTCTTGCCCAATAGGCAGGAAAATCAGTTTCGGTGAGTATTCTAAGTGCAGCCATCAAGTAGGAAATAGCCAATTCTATATTCTCTCTTCTGTCTCCTACGATACGACTCATGTAAGCAATTCCCAAATCCTCTAAAGCTTCTTCAGAACGCTTCAACTCATCAAATACAATCCCTCCAGCTCTCCAATTCTCATGGGTAATAGCCTCTGCTTGTAACACTGCTTCAAAATCTAAGTTATCTAAAGAGTTATTTTGGTTCATCTGGCCAAATTATTCGCTTCTTACAGTTACTCAATTTTTGAATCCCTTCCTTGTCTCCCAATGCTAGTAACTATCTCTGTCGAATGCGATCGCTCAAAAACCTGATAAATCCATCGATCGCACCTCGAAAAACCACGGCTACTAACATTGCCGATAAAATGCCGATCATGCTATGGAACAGTACGTTCATTGCTAGTAAGCTAGCTTGATTACCATACCAAGTTTGTTCGTACTTGACTTGATAGTTATTTAACAATGGTTGAATTGGTTCGGGCATAATTGTCGAGGTTAAGGCACTAACGGCTAAACCAGAACCTACTACCGTAAGCCAGAGTTCGATACGGCGATCGCGTTCTTCTTCGGCTAAGTCTTCGATCAGCTGTTGTTTCTGGGCATCGATTTCTACTAAACCGCGAATTGAATCAATGGTGCGATCAAATAAATCTTTTCCCGATGTTAGATAGTCTAGATTGAAACCAATTTGTTGTTGATATTGACTGCAATCTTGATGCAAAAAGGTTTCTAAATAACTGAGATCGTCTTGAGGTAAACTGACAATTTTAAGGCGATTTAATTGAAATTCGTAGTTTTGAGCATTAACAGCAATGGTCGTGATATTAGTCTGTAAATTTCTGAGACAACGGGCATAATTGACGGATTTTTGCGGAATTTCAATCAGCCAGGTTTCTAACATCTGTAATCTTTGTTGTTGGGATTGTCGCAGTTTTTCTTCGATTCTTTGATTAGAAACTTCTTGTAGATATTGCTCGATACGATCCTTAAGGCTAGGGGATGGGTAATTGCTTAATTCGGCTTCGGGATAATTTAGTAATAATTCTATCTGCTGTTTTAAATGGCGATCGCTAGTTTGAGCTTTCATCGTGCTTAATTCTGTTTGTAACCATTGATCTTGTTGAATTTTAAGCTGACTGAAATTATTGATTACTGGCTCGATTTCTCCGTATAATTTACGGGCTTGCTTGTAGGATTGACGGGCTTGAAAATAGCAAAACTGTATTTTATGACGGCTGCAAAGGAGATTGAGTAAGGGATGATAGTAGTCCCCTTTGGTTTCTAGCTCTAAAGTTTCAGCCCCTGTCAGCAACCAGACTAAAAAATTCTTTCTTTGAGTGGGATCTAATAAATCATCGGCAAATTGATAAATTGCTCCTCCTAATAATGTTCCCTTGCCGATTAACTTTGGTAAAGAGGATTTAGCTTCTGAGGTAGAGATTGCTTTAACGCAATTTCCTGCCAATGTTTCAGGATCTTCAATAGGAGCAATTCGGCGATCGCATAACAAGATAGTTTGTCCCAAGGAGGGTTGAATATAGCCTGGTAACAGACATCCTTGAGGATTTATCTGAGATAAGTGATCAATCACCAAGAGATCGCTCAAATATTCAATAGTCAGATCCACTCCATAGGTATCGTGCATCCTGATGGGATAAATACCGCCTTGCAGGGGAGGAAGAGTATCTGTAGCAGGATGAGCAAAATTAAGGACGGGATTTGGTAAAAGTTCGACGATTTTTTCTTGTAGAGAGAAGGAATTGTAATCCCTTTGATTTTCTTGGCTTGCTGCGATTAACTGGGGTAATTGTTCGAGTTGGGGAATATTTAACAACGAACCCACCCCAGCTAATTTCGACCAAATGGACTCCGCGTCTGCCAGGTTTTCTTGGGTTAGTTCTCGACAGAGATGAAAAACTAACAACACTAGCTTGGGTTTGACTAAGATATCTTGAGGAGTCCCATTATTGAGGATCATTTTGAAGTGGCAGTAGCAGTCTGGGGAGTAGTATTAAAACTACGGTGAATGGCGTTGAGCAGCATTGGTTTATAATCTTGGGGATCGATCTTTGGTGCTGTACTATTACCTGGAAGGCGATCGCTGTGATCGTTTGCTTTACCCGACAAGTTTTTTAAAGCTGCCGAATAGATATCTTTTCTAGCTGATGTCCACTGGTAAATGCGATCTCCTATTGCTTCTGGATCTTCCGACCAAGTTTGTGCTTGTTTGATTAAATCTTCTCGATCCTTGGGGGAAAATAATTCTGGTTGTTGGTTGATGATGTTAATAAAGACTTCATTAAGTAAGATCATGCTTGCTTGCTCCTATAGCGAAAAGGTTGCTCGTTAGTGAGATGAGGCAAAGATTTGGATTCTAAGTTAATAATATCTAAAGCAACCGTTATTGATTAAGATTGTTTACTTATGTCATTATTTTCTGCTGCTACAAGACGAAAGCGATCGCCCTAAGAAAGTTTTGTGGGTTTGCTGATCAGTTAATTAATTCTCAGTTTTGGGCAAACTAGGTTTAAGATTTGCCTGGTTAAACATGACTAACGAACAGATTTTGAATGCGATCGCCGATGCCTGTGATAATGATACCTTGCGCTTCCAGCTCATCCTCCAAGACAAAATATTACATGTTTATATCAATCGACCAACCCAGGCAGAACTTGAATATCACAACCTCAAGTCGAAAATCTATGGGGTAATAACTGAGAAATTCTACGGAGAATTTACCGCAATTTGGCTTTATTGTCGAGTTTTAGGCAAAGTTGAGGCAGACTGGCAAGCCGTATTAGAAATTGAAACCGCGAGCCTTGATCCTGCTCAAGTATCTTCAATGATGCAGGCAATTACTGGAGCAGTGGAAGCCACTAATTCAATCATCGACAAGATCAATTTAGAACTAGAAATTCCCGAATCTTTTGCTGTCGATTGGTACGATTTTGAGGAATTGCCGACGACGGCAGGAGAAAATAGTGCTGAGTCTGACTTGGAATTATTAGAATCCATCGATCGCGCTGTCTTAGAGTTAGACCTCAATAAGTACTGTTTTATCAGCAACCAACGTCTATTATATGCAATACTTACTGCCCCAAAAGAAAATATTGCTCGGCTGGTGGACACTTTTGATCGTTTTGAACAGTCAACTAAGCGATCGCAATTGCCAGTCTTAGAAATTTATTTCAATCAATCAATTAACCCCGACTTAGCTACTTTAGAGCCTGGGGTTCAGATATGGTGGCGGGAAATTGTGATCTTAGACTTGGATCAACAGCGGCAATTGGCAATTTGGCTGAGTCGTTACTGTTTGCATCCTGAACAAACCATTTCTATCATCTCCAAAGTTTTTACACCTCAAATTGAAGAGAAACAAAAAAGATCCCAAGCAACCATTAACGCAATTAGGCAAAAGTTATCTCGGCAATCTCTTAAGCAAAATCAAAACAACACTCAAGCTAAACCTGGATTATTTGCCAGTTGGCGGATGTGGCTAGATAAGTTTTTACGGAACTCCTAAGAACCAAATTAATTTGCTGAGGATGGGAAAGGGGGAAAGGTAAAGGGGAAAGCGTTTCTCTCTGACACTACAAATCCTATTCGTTGGACGCTGATGTCACGCACTCATTGAGATTAAGTGGCTTTTTTTCTCTTTGCCCGCTTTTCTAAAATCGCGACGGTAATTAGAGTAATCACGGTTAGAGGAATAACTCCAAACAGCATAATCTTGTTATATAGAGATAGAGTAGGATGATCTACGGAATTTAAGACTAGGTAGGCGGTGTAGGCTACATAATAAAACAAAAACAGTAACCCTTCCCAACGCTCAATTCGTTTGCCAGAGTAGAAAATAGGGAGACAGGCAAATGCTACGGCGATCATTACTGGAGCATCAAAATTAATCACATCCTGACTGACATTAATACCGTTGGGGGCAATTATTCCTGAGACACCTAACACCACTAAGATATTGAAAATGTTGCTGCCTAAAACGTTACCAACGGCGATTTCTGTTTCTCCCCGTAAGCTAGCGATTACCGAAGTAAACAATTCGGGCAGAGATGTACCTATGGCGACAATAGTTAAACCAACTATTAGTTTACTAATGTTGAAATATTCGGCAATGGTGATCGCTGAATCTACCAGCCAACGAGAACCCAAGACTAGTAAAACTAAACCACCAATAATATATGCCGTATTCCTAAGCCAAGCTAGTGGTGTAGAGGGTTCGGCTGAACCATACTCCTCGGTAAATTCGTCTTGTTCAACTTTTTGTTTACTGCTTTGATAGATCAAAGAGAGAGTATAAGTTACTCCACCAATGAGTAAGATCACACCGTCTACTTTACTGAGTTGACCATCGAGAGAAAACATCAACAACAGCAATGATACCCCGATCATAATCGGTACATCAGAGCGAATCATCTGCTTGCTAACCGCCAGAGGAGCAATTAACGAAGATAAACCCAGAATCAGTAAAACATTACAAATGTTACTCCCTACCACATTGCCAATGGCAATATCAGCACCCTCTGGGGACAACGCTGACATAACACTGACGGTCATCTCTGGCATACTAGTGCCGTAAGCTACTACAGTTAAGCCAATAATCAAAGGGGGAATTCGGAGCATGGCAGCAAGCCTAGACGAACCTTTGACTAAAAATTCTGCCCCTATAACGAGTAATACTAACCCTGCCAGTAGAAATAAAAAAGTGATAGGACTCATAGAAAATGTATAAATAAAAAGTTCAAGCCATGTATTGATCAGGCACTAGGATTAATTTTAGTAATTAATTATACTTAGCTCATTGTTTGTAACTATTAATAACAAAGGAGAAGTAATGTAAATTAGTAACTAAGTACCTAAACAAAATTGATTACACACTTGACTTGCTCTTTTCCTTTTTCCCTTTCGCCTTTTCCCGATCTTAACTAGGTAATTAATTTTGCATGACTACTTAGCAGCCAGCAACTAACTTCTTTTTTCCGACTTAATTTCGACAATTTTTTCTTGAGTCTGAAGGCGTTCATGTTCTAAAGTTTCCAGGACAAATTCTGGTAACTGTTCTGATTTAGTCAAGGCTCGGTCAAAGTTGGCGATCGCTTCTGTCAAGATTTTGACACTATGCTTCTCCTTGCCAATTTTTCTTAAGATTTGCCCCTTAAGATAGTAGTGTTCTGGGTTTTCTGGGGCAATTTTCAAAGTTTTATTCGCATATTTTAGCGCCTTGTCATAGTCTTTGAGATCGCGATAGGCTACAGCCAAACCTCTTTCCACCAGGTAATTGGGAGCCGCATGGCTTTCAAAGCGAGCGATCGCCTGTTTAGGACTGGAAAATGGTAAATTAACCGCTAATAATAGATCCATGTAGCCTTTGATCAGGTTTAATTCAGGATCATTAGGATCGGCATCTTCTGCTCGATCTAAATACTTAAATACTTGTTGTAGCTTATTAATAGCTGCCAGCGCACCGTCTTGTTTGTAGATATAAGCACCAGCCAAAAAATGACCTACCCCTAAATAAAGATTGCCCCGAACAGGATCGGTTTTACTCAATACTTGAGCCGATTCTAAGGTTTTATCAGCATACTGTTTAATGCTCTCCCAGTCTTTTTCGGTATAAGCTAAAGAAGCGAGCATCGCATAAGCTAGAGGTTCATTCCCTTCCTTCTCTTCCGCCTTGTTAAGTTCCTTTCTAACAGCTTTATAATCTCCTTCGAGGAAAATAGTTTTAAAGGCTTTTTCTGTATGTTCACCAATGTCACGGGCATCTTTGTTTCTAAAAGGATCTTTTGCCCAGGCAGAACCGCTACTAAGATTCAGCAACATGGTGACGGTTAATGGTAAGACCAAAAACATTTGTCGATACTTGTTGCTTGAGCTAAAAAAATTAATTTTAAGATTCATATATACTTAAATGCCATGTATTAGTAAGCTTCTCGAATCAAGACGCAGTTAACAATAATCTAGTTCCTGGAAAAAATCAGCATATTATGCTTGATATAGGGGAAAGGAAAAAGGGGAAAAGGGAAAGAGCAAGTCAAGTGTGTAATCAATTTTGTTTAAGTACTTATTAACCATGAAAGCATTTGTCATTGAACATTTTGGCACACCAGATAGTTTTCAACTAGCAGATTTACGGAAACCTGAATTATTACCTAATCACGTACTGATCAAAGTTGTAGCCACTAGTGTTAACCCCGTAGATACAAAAATACGTCGAGGTTTGATAGCTAGTATTACTCCTGATTTTCCTGCCGTCTTGCATGGAGATGTGACGGGAATTGTGGAAGCAGTGGGCAGTAATGTAACTTCTTTTCAAGTTGGGGATGAAATATATGGTTGTGCAGGTGGTGTCAAAGGAACAGGGGGTGCGTTAGCCGAATATATGCTAG
>JBEANW010000463.1:0-4107 GCA_041165225.1 Cyanobacteriota bacterium
AACGATAGTCTCCCCCCTTAATAGTGTCATAGAATAACCGCCATACCGTATCCCCGTCATTAGGGTAATTCTTGGCACCGTTAATGCCTCCTTGGGCAGCAATACTATGGGCGCGACGGGGAGAATCTTGAATACAAAAACTTTTGACATTGTAACCCAATTCCCCTAGGGTAGCTGCCGCCGAAGCCCCTGCTAAACCAGTACCGACAATTAAGATGGTGTGCTTTTTCTTATTGGCGGGACTAACTAACTGGCAATGGTCTTTGTAGTAGTCCCATTTGTCTTGTAATCTACCAGCAGGAATTTTGGAATCGAGCATCTTTAACAGGATCAGGGATAAGGGAGTAATCGTAAAAAAGTTTTACTCTGCTTTAATATATCAATTTTAAATAACCTGCTATGCACCAATTCTGTAAGATAATCCATATAGCAGTTCTATAGGCGAGATACTCGAATCTTGTTTGATCGCTAATCTAACCAAGTCTTCTCAAGACAGCAAATCAAATAAAGTATGCAGGATTCGTTCAAGCGCATTCTTACGGGGACAATTGTTTTTGTTCTCACCCTGGTAACAGCAGTAATTGGTTATGTTTTATTTGGTTGGACGTTATTAGACTCTGTTTACATGGTCGTAATTACCGTTTTTGGGGTGGGCTACGGGGAGGTACATCCTTTAAACACTGCATCAGAAAAGATTTTTACCATGATGGTGATTATCGCTGGCACTACATCAGCCATCTATATCGTAGGAGGTTTTGTACAAATGGTTGCAGAAGGAGAAATTCATAAGGCATTAGATAGTCACCGCCAGGATCGAGACATCAAAAGCTTGGATAATCACGCTATTATCTGCGGCTTTGGGCGCATTGGACAAACTATCGCTCAACAGCTAATTAAAGATCGCCAAAGTTTTGTGATTATTGACCGAGAAAGCGATCGCGTTGCTAAAGCTGAACAAATGGGCTTTTTGGCTACGATAGGCAATGCTACTGATGAAAATATCTTGATATTTGCTGGAATCGAAAAAGCCAAAGTTTTGGCAACAGTCTTACCAGATGATGCTGCCAACGTATTTATCACTTTAACAGCCCGTGGTTTGAACCAAAGTTTAATCATCCTCGCCCGGGGAGAATTATCAACTACAGAAAAGAAATTAAAGTTAGCAGGAGCAGATCGGGTTGTTCTACCTGCAATTATTGGTGGAATGCGGATGGCAAATTTGATTACTCGTCCCACCGCTACGGATTTTCTCAAAAGTAAGAGAGATCGCCATTACTTTGATGAATTATTAAGTCAAATCAATGTACAAATTGATGAATTAGTGATTAAAAAAAGTTCGACTTTAGCTAATAAAAGCGTTGGTCAAATTGAAGTACGAGGCAAAGGTGCTTTTATGATTGTTGCGATCCGTCGTGAAGATCAAACGGTGGTAAAAAATCCTGACCCTAGGGTCATCTTAAGACCAGGGGATACCGTCATTGTTATGGGACATCAAGGTGATGCTCCTCATTTTGCGTTTAATGAAATGAAAAGTAAAATGCGCTATCGAGGTTCGAGTATTAGTTGAGTAAATTGAAATAAATAGAGCGATCGCCCTATTTAAAAAACCTTTGATTACTACGAAGTGAGGTGATTATAGTTGGGTTTCGCTTCGTTTTACCCAACCTACAGAATGAGAGATCGCACTTAATCGTTAAAAATGGCGATCTCTAATTCGTCAGCTATATAAGGTAAGTACATAGACAGAATTTAACCAAATAAATTCCCATCAAATGGATTCAAAAGATCTGTTCCTTTGTTAAATGTGTCTGCGAAAATTTGCCCTGGAGGAATTCCAGCTTCCTCGGCAAGTCCAGATTCCTGGGCAACTTTCTCTGCAATACCTGCACCTATTGGTATTGCCAAAAGAGTAAAAAAGCCACCTGTTAGAGCTTTAGATTTTTCATCGGTAAGTGGGACTAACTTCAAATACTCAATATCACGAATAATCATTGTTTTTTCCTTGTTTGAAAATGGTTTAAAGTTTCTACAGTGTTCATACAGTTGGGAGCATCCACTTATGCAACCGAGTAATTATACTCATTGCTGAAAAGGCTTTTTTCTAGTTTTTTGCACTTGATAAAATACAAAAATCAAAAAATCAGATGAGCCAGGTTGCCCATTAGTTTATCAATGTAGATAATTCAATCGCGATCAATAAATGCTATCTCCGACGCTTAACTAGATCTTCGCGGTGAGCAAAATTCTTCAGCAAACTACACCATTTCTAGAGCGATCGCCTTTAAAGATTAACTTCGTCAATTATTTATTCTTACCTTGGTAGCTGATGCGATAAATCCGATTGTTGCCATCTTCTGCCAAGAGCAAACTACCATCAGGCATGACTTGTAAACCCACAGGACGAGCAAAGGCAGTGGGGACATCAGGATCGACTTCTTGAACGGGTCGCTCATGGGGGAAACCCCCAAGACCGCGCCCGTCCGCTAAAAACCCTGTCAGAAAGTCTTCATAGTAGCCCAGAGGCTGATGTTTTTTGCCAAAGGGAACATAGACAATTTTATATCCTGTACCGCGATCGCGATTCCAAGAGCCTCTAAAGGCCACAAACGCGCCGTTATGGTATTTCTTAGGAAATTGCCGCTGATCGTAAAACTGCACCCCTAAAGCTGCTGAATGTGCCTGAAACAGAACATCTGGAGTAATAGTTTTCGCTGCTAGTTCTGGTTGTTCGCTTTTGTCTCCCTGCATCCGTCGTGGATCGAGTAGTTCGGATGATAAATAAGCATAAGGCCAACCGTAAAAACCATTCTGTTTGACTTGGGTAAAGTAATCGGGGACTAGATCATCCCCCAATAAATCTCGTTCGTTAACCGCAGCAAATAGTTTTCCTGTAACGGGGTGAAAATCTAACCCAACGGGGTTGCGTAAACCAGAGGCATAGGTAGAACGTTCTGAGCCATCTAAATTCATTACCTGAATGGAGGCGCGGGGTAAGGCTTCGGGTTCGACATTGGATTGAGAGCCAACGGAAACATACAGTTGCTTCCCATCTGGAGAGGTAACAATATTGCGCGTCCAGTGTTGATGATATCCTCCTGGAGTTAGTTGAGTAATTTCTGTGCCTGTTCCCTCAAGTTTTAACTGTCCTGGCTGATAATTAAAGCGCAAAACTGACCCTGTGTTTGCCACATAAAAAGCGCCTCCTGCAAAAGTCACTCCTAAAGGTTGATCAAGGTTATTACGGCGATCGCCAAATGTCTGGCTAACTTCCGCGACACCATCCTGGTTTTGATCTTGTAACAGGGTGATTTTATCTTCCTTAGACTGTACTGCTAAAACATCGCCGTCAGGAGTTACGGTCATCCAGCGAACGCTAGGGAGATTATCGGCAAAGACATTAACCTTAAATCCCGCAGGAACTTGTAAGGCGGGGTTGTCAGGCACAGGTATCACTTTAGGAGAATTACTAGCAGATTCGCTAGCATAGGGTTGGGGCAGATCCTCCAGGGTAATTTTAATTGGCTTAGGGTTTAAATCCTGGGTTTTAATGGTAGTTGTTTGGGTCTTAGCCACTGAGTTACAGCCAGTTAGGGTGGCTATTAAACCGCAATAGAATAAATAAATCAGCGTGATTTTTCTGGTTAAAATAAACATTTAAAATTTGACGATAAACTCCCAGGACGATCCAGTTGAAGTACCTAGATGCGTTATAATTCGATGTGTTTGCCATATAGCAGCATCTTCTAGCCTCGCGATCGCATAACGGCAAATCAACAGCAAATCAACTTAATCCTGATTAGTTTAAATCTTAGTAGTAATTTTAGTAGTAATGGCAGAAGATAATTCCCAACCTAATCCCCAACAGAGCGGTTCTAGCTTAGAAGAAATTCGCGCTGCCAGAATCGAAAAAGTAGCTCAGATGAAGGAGTTGGGCTTAAACCCCTATGCTTATAAATGGGAATCGAGTCATCATGCTGCCCAGTTACAGTCAAAATACGTTGATTTAGCCGCGGGGGAAGAAGTAGCAGATCAAGTGGCGATCGCTGGGAGAATCATGGCACGGCGAGTCTTTGGTAAACTGGCATTTTTTGAACTCCAGGATGAAAC
>JBEANW010000464.1:0-4534 GCA_041165225.1 Cyanobacteriota bacterium
CAGTAGCGCCCAAACACCAACTTATCAACTAGACGAATTCCTTCCCCTAGACGAGAATATTCAAAAATTACGCTATTGTCTACCGTTGCTCCGCTACAGATATAGCAGTTAGGGCCAATCATGGAGGGGCCAACAATTTTTGCCCCATCTTCAATTTTGGTCATACCACCGATGTAAACAGGGCCTTTGATATCTACCTTGTCCCAATTGACGGCAACGTTTAAACCAGTGTAGATACCAGGGGCAACTTCTGTTCCAGGAATATTGACGTTTTTGATTTCTCTCGTGAGGACACCTCGCACCGCTTGCCAGTAGTCAGGCACTTTCCCAATATCAACCCATTCAAAATCCATCGAAACAGCATAAAAAGGGGCTTCCTTTTCCACCAACTTGGGAAATAATTCTCCCCCAATATCAAACTCTTGTTTGGAAGGAATATAATCAAATATTTCTGGCTCGAAAATATAAATACCTGTATTAATATCAGTACTTAAAGCTTCCTCTACGGAGGGTTTTTCTTGGAAGGATTTAATTCTGCCATTTTCATCTGTTACCACCACACCATAGCTGGAAACATCTTCCTTTGGCACTTTTTTGGTAACTACCGTAGCGATCGCTCCATTCGCTCGATGCTGCTTAACGGCGGCGGTTAAATCCAAGTCAATCAGGGCATCACCACACAAGACCACAAAAGTATCATCAAAAAAAGCGTTGAAATCTTGGATTTTGCGTAAACCACCAGCAGAACCAACTGCTTCCCCGACCAACTTGCCGTCAACAATACTGCCTTCAAAAGAGTAGCCAATATCTACGCCAAAACGCTGACCATCGCGGAAATATCCTTCAATTTCATGAGCCAGGTGACTTACATTGACCATGATTTGATCAAAACCGTGCTGACGCAAGAGTTCCAACAGAAATTCCATCACTGGTTTCTGGAGGATCGGAATTAGGGGTTTGGGAATTGTGTATGTTATGGGACGAACGCGAGTGCCTTTGCCAGCCGCCAAAATCATGGCTTTCATTAAAGCTTTCTCCTCAACCAGACTTAAAAGTAACTATTTAAACTATTCCAGTGTATCAACAATGTCCACCGAAGAATCAAGTTTGTAGGCAGGAACTTAGGGGGCGGATGCTCAAATCCTGATAAAATTCTTCCTGAAACAGTTCAACTTTAGATTGGGCTGAAAGCAACAGCAATGCCCAAAAAATCCCTGCCCGATCTGAATCTAAATGCTCTGGAGTCACCCCTTTGGCGGATTCATTAATTCGCCATTTTGCTAATAGTTGTTCCCAATCTACATAGTCTTGGTTAGGTGATAAATGAGATAAATTGAGATGCAGAAAATTTTCTAGCTGGGCGGCTAACTCCGTAAGATTTTCATTGTGGGCGAGGTTCGCGATCGCTTTAATGGCAGCGCTACGGGAACGCTGAGAACGACGAGGAGAGACATCAGTGCCAACAGCTTCGATCTCGGCAGCAATATGCTCTAGCTGTTCGATTAATTCTTGGAGGGTAACTCGTCGCTTGCCGATGGGTTGAACTGAAGTACGACGACGCAAATGCTGTTCTAAATTAGCAGGGAGTGGTCGCCTTTCAGGGTCTAGATAAATTTCCTCGGCAAAAAAATCGTCGGCATCGATATCTGCTAGTTCCTCTTCTATTTGATTGAGGCTATCGGCTTTTAAAAGGACTAACATTGAAGCCCAGAGAAAAGCTTGACCAGAACGGGGTAAGTCTGCTTCCTGTTGGGGAGATTCTGTTTCTCCCATTAATCCCAGTTCCGTTAAAAACCGATCAATGATACTGATCACAGGAACGTCCCAAGGGTCGATTTCGCCGCGTTCAGCCAGATTGATTAAATTAGCGATCGCTTCCTGTGCAGGAGTGATAGTCATATTTTGCAAGTTGAACCTGACTATTTAACCAACTCGTTTGATTTGATTTAAAAACACTCTTAATCTTAAGGCAAGAACTAGTAGGAAAACAGTATTCAGGCTAAAGTTCAGTGTTTACACTTAATGGGTTAAGGAAAGAATTAAGAGCGCTATCAAAAATTACGTAAATCGGTCAAGGGCAAAGAAGCGATCGTCAGGATGTTGTTTTATGAACTGGGAAAAGAACTTAGAATAGATTAGAGAGAATGTAATGTAAGCGATGCTTTAAAGTTAGATTGGCGATCGCTCAATTTTCTGTCAATTAATTTAATTAATCTAATTCATCAATGTCATCCAGCGAAATAGTTCTCCCTCCTCAGCTAGCGAAAATCGTTGATCGTTTTCAACGTCGTACTGATCCCAAACAAAAATATAAGCAGTTGCTCTGGTACGCTCAAAAACTCCCAGCCATGCCCGAAGTGGCTAAAACTGAAGGGAATAAAGTCAAGGGCTGCGTTTCTCAGGTATACATCACCGCCACCTTAGAAGATGGCAAAGTCCAGTATCAGGGAGATTCTGACGCTCAGTTAGTGAAAGGATTGGTGGCATTTTTGATTGAAGGCTTAAATGATCTTCCTCCAGCAAAAATTGCCCAAATTGAACCTAGTTTTATTGAAGACACTGGTTTAAAAGTCAGTCTTACCCCTTCTCGCGCCAACGGCTTCTTTAATATCTTTCAAATGATGAAACAGCAAGCCTTCAACCTCGATTTAGATAAAGCCTAGATAATCACTGGAAAATAATTCATAACTGACTATTTTCGCTTTTTTGCTTCCTGTTCCGAGATGATGCGAGTACAGCACCAATCTGTCGGTAAGGCGGAGGGCCAACCCATGCGAATTGCTTCAGGGCAAATGGTCATGACCGTAAGCTGACAATCGATTAGCTGAAAGCCTTCTTTTTTGCACTGCTTCAAACTGTGCTTGAGGATAGTATCGTCTCTAAATTCAATAGTATTATTGCATTGAATACAAACTACGTGATGATGATGATGAGGATAAGGCTGATTTAGCTCATAGT
This sequence comes from Cyanobacteriota bacterium, assembly GCA_041165225.1. Taxonomy (GTDB): domain Bacteria; phylum Cyanobacteriota; class Cyanobacteriia; order Cyanobacteriales; family Xenococcaceae; genus Waterburya. The sequence continues at coordinate 2,959 of JBEANW010000464.1, forward strand.
GCTTATGTCCTTCTGCCAATTCCAATTCCCGCAATATCCCCATTCGCGCCATGAGCTTAACACTACGGTAGATTGTAGACAGGCTAATAGATTCCCCTCGTTGATCTAGTAAATCGTGTAATTCCTCTGCGCTTAGGTGATCCCCCTTGGGTAAGTTTTGGAAGACGTGCAGAATTTTCTCTCTTTGGGGTGTCATGCGCCAACCCCGAGAATTAAGTTCGGCTTTTAAAGAAGATGCCGTATAGTGAGCCATACCAGTCTTTTATCAATTATTTGCTGCTTGTTGACAATGATAAGTTTTTTAAGCAGCCTTTGCAATAAAGTTTAGTTACATATATTTTTTCATATATCTATAAGTCTAGTTCTTGCGGACTTTTTATTGAGATCAGGCGATCGCTTTTCGGCTTTAATCAACTAGGAGGAACTAACCAAGTTAAAGCTGGTATTGTAGTATTTCTTAATGCTCCATAGATTAAGCTAATAGTTGCAATCAATACTATCTGCTGCTGCTTATATTTGATCCTGTATAAATCTATACGATAAAAATATTTCAGTAGGTAGGGCGCGATCCAATAAAAAAAATAAGGCAAACAAATGATCAATAATGGATTAAATCGCAATGCAGCCTGCCAATTACCGTGGAGTAGTTGATGCAAGGCTCGGAGCATCCCGCAGCCCCCGCAGTAAAACCCACCCCATTCCCTAGATAAACTGGGAGGATAAATAGTATCAGAAGCTGCGGGGTCAAAAGTATATAAATATATCAAGCCGAAGACTACTGAAAAATAAATTAAAGCTAGCTGTAATTTTTTATGTCTCATAGTTTTCAAGATAGCTATAAGATAGCTATTAACTCCCAGTTTGGTTCTTAGTATAGTTACGGAAGACAAATGATTTTCACCTGCATATACTGTGAGTCAATATAGTAATTATTAAGAGGCAAAAAGATGACTAATTCTCAAAATGGAGATGCTAATGGAAAAAAAATTGCCTGTGGAATCTGTGGTATTTTAATTGGAGCTTTCGGTATCCACAAATTTATTTTAGGCTACACTACAGAAGGTTTGATTATGCTTTTGGTATCATTAATTGCAGGCGTTGTAACCTGTGGCATAGCTACTGCTGTGATGGGAGTTATTGGCTTAATTGAAGGGATTATGTATTTAACTAAATCCGATGATGAATTTTACAATACCTATATAGCATCAAAAAAAGGTTGGTTTTAATCCTTAAATGTTGAATGTTAAATTGAATTTAAAACGTGTTCCCATTAAAGTCGCTTTAGCTGCATTAGGTGCAGCTTATTTGACAACATTTTCTACTCTGGATATCAATATCTTGATTAAACCCTACGCAGCAATTATACCTGTACAATTGCTGACATTGATATACGGAATTTATTTGATTTACGGTCAAAAATCTAGCGGTAGATAATCTTCTTTTCCCCTTTCTCTTACATCAGTTAATTATCCTTTAGGCTATTCCACTCCACAGCCGCGTCTTGAACTGCCTGGTCTACAGTTTTGTCTCCTAACATAGCAGCTTGGAGATTTTCGTAAATTGTTTTTTGCAAAAT
>JBEANW010000465.1:0-4469 GCA_041165225.1 Cyanobacteriota bacterium
TTTATACATATAGATAATTTATGATTCGCATTATTTTAGTTGACGATCAAAGAACTGTCAGAGAGTCTCTCAAAGCTTCCCTGAAGTCTATGCCTGACTTAGAAGTGGTCGGGACTGCTGGAAATGGGCAAGATGCGATCGCTAAGGTGAGAAAGCTACATCCTGAAGTGGTTCTGGTTGATATGGAAATGCCTGGTTTAGATGGCATTGCCACTACGCTGATAATTTGTGAGCAATTTGCTCAAGTCAGGGTAATTATTCTCAGTATGCATGATGAGGATCACTATGTAGCTCAAGCGGTAAGGGCGGGAGCAATGGGTTACTTAATCAAAAATACGCCACCTCAAGAATTAGCAGCAGCGATTAGATCGGTTCATCGAGGCTATGCTCAAATTGGGCCAGGCTTATTAAATAAAATAATTACTGTCAATGCTAAACCTGTAGTTAGCAACTCAGTAGAGCATGAAGTCGTTGAGAATATTGCAGCGAAGGGGAAGAGAAAGAATTCGAGGCTGAAATGGTTCGGCACAGCTTCCAGCAACCCCCTAGGTCAGAAGAAGCTGTTCTATTTAGGGATTTGGCTGCTGGGAAATGCCTGTCTCTGGGGTGGAAGCTTGCTTTATTTAAAACTTGTCTCTCCCGTTTATAACAGTAATTGGACGATCGCTCTCCCTGGGACAGCTTCCTCAACTTCAGTCAACTTACCAGACATTGGACAGGCTTCATCGGAGAATCAATCCCCCTTTAGTAATTTAACTTCCGATCCGCGAGAAAACTATAAACTGCTCGCTGAATCAGAGGATGTAGTCGATGCCGCCGCCCAAAGTTTGAAGATGCAGCCCCAAGAATTTGGTGAACCATTAGTCAAAATTTTAGACAACAGCACTTTAATGCAGCTTTCCATTGATGGCAAGACACCTCAAGAATCAAAGACTAAAGCGATCGCCCTGCACCAATCTCTCAAAAACAGGCTCGCCCAGCTTAAAAAAATCGAGTCCACCGAACCAGATGAAAACACCCTGAAAACCCTGAAAAATGCTGAAATCAGGCTGGAGAAAACTCGTAAGAAATTAGCAGACTATCAAGAATTTTCAGGCTTAAATTCCAATGTGCAGCTAGAAAATCTAGCCAATAGTATCGAGCAAATGCGTGTGGAAAAAGCGCAACTAAGCACCCAGCAACAACGAGATCAAGGAAAATTAGAGCGATTATTGCAAGAGCTTCAACTGACTCCAGAACAAGCCCAAGACGCTTTAACTTTGCATTCAGACCGTCTTTTTAAGCAGTATTTAGACAACTACAGTCAAATTCAGACAGAATTAGTCAACTTAAGCGCTAAATTTTTAGCCTCCCATCCGATTCTGAAGGCGAAACAAGAAGATCTGCGGGTAGCCGAAGCTGCACTTTTACAGCGAGCCTCATCTGTATTAGAACGAACTGTAGAGTTTGATACCCTAAGTCAACTGGAGTTGAGTGGTAATGACAACCAATCCACTAGCCAAAAAGAAAATATCTTAGGCACATTAATTGATCTACAGGGAGAGCAACAAGGCTTACAAAAGCAGGCAGAGGAATTAGAACGACAGATGGCGCAACTAAAGATCAGGCAAAAACAACGTTCTCGTTCTGGTTCAGAATTAGATCGCTTGAAAAAAAATGTCCAGATAGCAGAAGCAGTCTACTCTTCAACTTTAACCCAGCTAGAAATTAATCAGACCGACACCTCCAACCTCTATCCCCCCATTTCTCTGCTGACTCAACCCAACTTACCTAAAGCCAGCATCTCCCCGAAGAAATCATATGTTTTATTTGGTTCTGCCCTAAGTTCATTCTTTTTGACCACGGCTTTACTTTCTTTGTGGGCGCGCGATCGCCGTAACCAGGAACTTTTATTGATCAACAACGGCAACTTAAACTATAACCGCAAAGTTTTAGCCGACTCCGTGAAAAGTCTCAAAAGGATTCTGAAATAATGATTTACAGCGACCTTAAACCGCAAAATTTGCCAGAAAAATTGATTTGGTACTACCTAGTTTGCACCTATCCTATCTACTATTTAGGTGGACAGTATTTACTTGCGCCTTTATTAGGTTGTTTTTTAGCTTTATATCTTGTTAGGCAGTGGTGGAATCAGACCCCTGCAACCCCCATAGATGAACAAATTACTATCCCTGTAGCGGTCTGGATTTGGATTGTCGGCATCTTGATGATTGAAATCGCTTTAATCATCGGTCACTTTGATTTTAATTTAGGTTTAGGCAAAACCATTAGCTCCACAATCAATCGCTGGTTAAGGACTTGGATGCTTTTTCCTGCGTTTATGCTGGCTGGCAGTCTAAAAATTCGCCCTCAATTAATTTATCGGGCGGTATGTATTGTTTGTATCCAAAGTCTATTGATGGCGGTTATCGCTAGTGGGTTAAATCTTCCTGACGTAAGCTATACATCTCCTTTAAGAGTCTTTGGTGGCGGTAATTTTTATAACGTATATGCTTTCGGCACCTTATTAGACAGTGGGGAACTAAGATTAATCTTATTTGCCCCTTGGTCTCCTGCTTTAGGGCTGGTGGCTAATGTTTACTTCTTCTTAGCCAGTCAAGAAAAAAATCCTACCTTGAAATGGTTAGGGATCATTGGCGCGATCGCCATGATTGTGGGATCAGTTTCTCGGCTGGCAATTATCTGTTTACCTCTAACCCTTGCTATTAGCTGGTTTTTGATGAATATATATCGTCCTTTAGTCCAGCTAGGGACTGGTTTAGCTGCTTTTTTGGCAGGCTTCTTAGCACCCACTATGATCAACAATCTTCAATTAGCTCGTGAGGAGTTTAGTAAGAGCAGAGCTGGTTCTTCCAGAGTCAGAGCCGTTTTAGGCAGAATAGCTCTCTATCGTTGGCAGAAGGAAGCTTTTTTCTGGGGACATGGGTCAGTAGGAGAACACGGCCCTAAAGTTACAGGACGGATGGCCATTGGAACTCATCACACTTGGTTTAGTATTCTCTACACTCATGGTCTAATCGGTTGCCTGGGTCTAGCAGTACCCTTGGCTTGGGTTTGGTTGAGTTGGTTTTCAAAGCCCAAAATTCTCAGATAGCTAAAGTGGGCTTGAATATTATTTTGGTGTTAATTATTTTTTCTGGAGGAGAAAACATTGACAGTTTAACTTATATTTATTGGCCAGGTTTAATAATCTTAGGAATTTCCTTGAAAGACCAGATCTCTCATTTAGCTGGTACGAAAAACCATCTCAATACCAAAAACTTATTAACATTAGGAGTCTGATTTACGATCATAGTGTGTTTCGTTAAGAAGCTGTACTAGTAGTCTACTTATCAAAATTTCAACCCGTATTTTAGCCAATTTTAGCCCAGTTAAAAAACATGAATCTGCAAGAAATCAAATTATCCTCCCAAACTCAAAATTTACTTTGTTGTCCAAGCTGTCAATCCAAGTTGAAAGTAACCGATCATAAATTTGAATGTATCAATAATCAATGTCAGTCCTGTTTTCCCATTATTAATGGCACACCTGTTTTGATTGATGATGATGCTAGTGTTTTTTCTATAAAAGATTATCTCCAACAGGGGAAAGATACTACACTCAAAACTAAATCTAAACTAGAAAGAACATTGATTGATTTGGTACCTAGCATTAATTTTAATTTGAAAGGAAAAACAAATTATCAGAATTTTACTGAGCTGATCTTAAAGCAAAATAAGGAGCCAAAAATTTTGATTATTGGCGGTAGTGTAGTGGGTCAGGGAATCAAGTCCCTCATGTCTAGCTCTGCGGTGGAGATTGTTGAGAGCGATGTCGTACTCGGAGATAATATTTCAGTAATCTGTGATGCCCATGAAATTCCCTTTGAGGACAATTCATTTGATGGAGTTGTAGTGCAGGCAGTCCTGGAGCATGTTGTAGACCCCTACACCTGTGTAGACGAAATTTTTCGGATACTCAAAGATGATGGTTTAGTCTATTCAGAAACACCATTTATGCAGCAGGTACATCTAGGAAAATATGATTTTACTCGCTTTACCCATTTAGGACATCGTCGTTTATTTCGGAAATTTGAGGAAGTTTCCAGCGGGCCAGTTTGTGGGCCTGGAATGGCTTTGGCTTGGACATATCAATACTTTTTGCTTAGTTTTGTCAGGTCAGAAACAGCCAGGAATCTGGTCAAAGTTTTTGCCAGATTGACATCTTTTTGGTTGAAATACTTTGATTATTACTTAATCAATAAAGCTGGTAGTTTTGACTCTGCTTCTGCTTATTTTTTTCTGGGGAAAAAGTCGAATTTACTACTTGGTGACAAGGAATTATTATCTCTCTATAAAGGCAATCAACAAAGTTCCTTTTGATTTATCAAAAGCTATAAGCTCCAAGCTATAAGCTGTAAGCCTTTTAATTAATTAGCTGTATTGCAGCTTTAAACTTAGCTCAACTTAAAAAATGGTATTAAACAAGAC
>JBEANW010000466.1:0-7887 GCA_041165225.1 Cyanobacteriota bacterium
CAAGTATCAAGCCAAGCCCTTACTTCCTGTTCAGAATTTAAAGAACAATGAGAACCTGAAATGGGGTCATATACTCGCCAGTACCTATTACCATTGCGATCGCACTTTTGTTTAACCCTCGATTCTACTCTACTTTTGGCTAGATGCCTGGCAATTCTTTCCAAAGCGTCAATAATATGATTAGTCATAAGCTTAAATTTTCCCCAAATATTTGCTTAATGCCACGCAGATAATTACCCCCAGGGCAAAACCACAGGTGCGAATCGTCAGGGCTTCATGGAGTAAACCTGCTGAAGCTAAAATAGTTAAAAAGGGTTGTAGTAACTGTATTTGACTCACCGTGGCAATCCCTCCCCAAACAAGTCCTTGATACCAGGCAAAAAATCCGATAAACATACTAAAAACGCCGAGGTAGAGAAAACCCAGCCAAGCATTAGGCGAAATAGTATTGAAGGAACTAGGGGCAGCATTAACTACAATCGGTAATAAAACAGGCAAAGAAAGCACTAGCGACCAACAGATAACTTGCCATCCGCCAAAAGTCCGAGCTAAGATTGCTCCTTCTCCATAACCTATCCCAGCAGCAACCACTGCACCAAATAGAGCCAAATCTGTCGCTCTCAGGGATTTAGTCTCAGACTGCATCGCAAAAGCGATCACTAATCCACTGCCGATCAGAGCAAAAAGCCAGAAGGATTTAGTAACCTGTTCCTTGCCTCGCCACACACCATATAAAGCCGTGATCAAGGGCATAAGTCCTGTAATTACAGCTCCATAGGATGCGGGAGCATTCTTCATCGCGATCGCCGTCAGCAAAGGAAACCCCACTACTACCCCGACGGCAACTACAGCAAATCTAAGCCAGAATCTCTTAGGCGGTATAGATTGCCGAGTTATAGTTAGCAAAATTATAGCTAAACCCCCCGCAATTACGGCTCGACCTAAACCAACAAAAACTGGGTCTAATTCTGCCACAGCAATATGAGTCGCAGGTAACGTAAGACTAAAGATTAGTACTCCTAAAAAACCATATAGCCAACCCCAAAATTCCTTATTTATAGCCATTAATTAATTGCGAGGAAGATTATTAATCAACAGTATTAACGATTTAAAGTTCGTTGATAAGGTACAGAAAAGTCAGACTTTTGCTAGTACAATTCTTGCTTGCTAATAACTGTTCTAGTCAGAACAACTTAAAACTGTACCAGGATAATCTTTGCCAGATCGCCTAAGATTGCGGAAGACGTGAGGATAAAACATGAAAATTCCCATCGACCGTCAGGCAGCTAAACCAATTTATCTCCAAATTCGCGATCGCCTAAATCGTTTAATCGCATCAGGAACTTTTAAAGCAGGCGATCGCCTACCTTCAATTCGTACTTTAGCTAAAACTATTCAGGTCAATAAGCTGACTGTAATTGAGGCTTATAGCATTCTCGAAGCAGATGGTTTAATTCATGCTCGTCCTGGGGCAGGGTATTTTGTTAATCCTATTTCTACAACTTCTCAACAAACAAAATCCAACTTTGCGCCAATTCAAGAAGTCATTATTCCAGAAAATAAGAGTATTTCCTTTATGGAAATTTATCAACTCTCAGTTCAGGTAAAAACTAAACCTGGGGCGATCGATTTTAGTAGTGGATTTCCTATTTCATCTGGTTTAAAAGATTTACAACGTCACGCCAGACGAGCGATGAAACAGGTGACAGAAACCTTATTTAATTATGATTTCCCTCAAGGACAAGCAACCCTAAGACAGCAGACGGCAAAAATGCTAATTCAATTAGGATTAGAAATTTCTGCTGATGATTTAATCATTACTAACGGTTCAAAACAAGGATTATCATTGGTAATGAATTATTATCTTCAGCCTGGAGACTGGATTGTGACGGAAAGTCCAACTTACTACGGCACATTGGACATTATCGAAAATATCGGCGCGAAAATTATTGGTATTCCCATGCAGAGTTCGGGGATGAATCTAGAACTTTTAGAGCAGTATCTGCAAAGCCATCGCCCCAAGTTAATCTATACTGTTTCTACTTTTCAAAACCCAACAGGCATCACCACCACCCTCCAGCATCGTCAGCAACTATTAGCCCTAGCCCAACAGTACGGATGTCTAATTTTAGAAGACAATGCCTATGAAGGTTTAAACTTTGCTCCAGTACCCCCACCAATAAAATCGATAGATTGCAGCGATACGGTAATTTATACAGGCACTTTCTCCAAAACCCTCATGCCAGGATTGAGAGTAGGCTATTTACTAGCTACAGGAAAACACTATCATCCCTTACTCCAGCAAAAACTGTTTCACGATCTTCATGTTTCTACGGTTTCTCAGGCAATTGTCAGGGAATATCTCGCTTCAGGACAACATCGTCATCATCTCAACCATTTGCGTTCTAGCAATCTAGCTAGTCGGAATGCAATGCTCAAAGCATTAGAAAGCTATTTCCCCGATGAGGCAACCTGGACAATACCCAATGGTGGTTTATTTCTCTGGGTACAGCTACCACCTGAAATTTCTCTGGTATCTCTGGCACATCAAGCATGGTCAGAGAATGTGTTTGTCTATCCAGGTACGCCCTTTTTTCCAGGACAAAAAGGATATAATGCCCTGCGCCTCAACTTTTCCCATCCTCCCGAAACTATTGACCGAGGAATTGCGGTTTTGGGTAAGTTGTTGAAAAAGCACTTAAACCACGTCTAGCTTTTAAAGTGGAAAAGGGGAAGGGGAAAAGGGGAAAGGGAAAAGGTTTGTGACTCTGCTGACGTTGTTAGTCTTAAACTCCAGTTTTGAATATGGACGCGGTTTAGTTAAAATAAGTTGAATTAACAAACTAATCTATTTCTAGCCGCTCAATTAATTTATAAAAGGTCAAATCATTGTCATGAAGGTATTTGGCGAATTTAAGAGTCCAATGTGTTTCTTCAAACCATTCAATCTCTGGATTTTCTAGATTTTCTGACAGATTACGATCAGTTATCCATTGATATTCCACTAATTCAACAAACATACGAAAAGGCAACATAATTGCCTGAGTTTCTATCTCAAACTCTTCTTCATCGTCAATAAGCAAAATATTTTTACAACTTAGTTTATATCCTAACCATCTTAAGGAATGTTGATATAAACATTCACAGTGTGATTCTAAAGTTGATATACAGTCTTCTATCGAATCTTTATCTTTTAAATCTTCAATATCAATCTGAGTGTGAAACTTAGAATACGTATAATGTCTAACAAACAACTTGTTTTGTGAATCAATACAAATTTCCAGCTCAAGATTTAATTTAAGATCATTATTTTTTATAGTTATAAACTTACGCTTAAACTGTTCTAAAGATAAGTTACTATTTGACGAACTTACTACTAAGTTTTGTATATTATTGATTGTTTCTTGCATATATTTATTTTTATGATTTTTAATATCAGATAATATTTTGAGTGATGTATTAAAGTTACTCTTGCTGTAACTAGATTTTCTCAGTTTATAATTTCGAGCTGAGTTTGAATTAAAACATTTATTTTTAATTACTGGTGTGTAATTGAGGCAAGGTTGATATTTAGAGATATGAGCCTATTCTAACTTGTTAAGTTTATTTTTCTGCTCCTGATAATAATGAATAAAAAACTCGGTATTTTTTTGAGTTGCAATAGTAAGTAATTGATGATATCTATGATGAGGATTCTCAATACTATTCCATCTTTGTTGTAGATTGATAGATCGCCCTATATACCAGATAAGATGCTGGCGATCTATGACATAATAAATTCCTGAATAATCGGGCAGCAATTCTTTATTTTGAAGTTCTACACGTTCCAAATCTAAAATGAATTTATCTGCCAACATTTAATAAGATTTGCACCATAAATACAAATAGCATAATACAAATATATTATATTTAAAGACGAATGCATTTGAAGATTGCTTAAAGTGATCGCACTGAAAACTACCAAAAAGACAAAATCTGTTCTACGTTTGATTGATTGGCGATCGCAGCTTTGGACAAAGTAATCCTTAACTTCCGTCGTCAAGGCGTGGAGGTAGATGTAGCGGGTTTAAATGAGGCTAGTGCCACCCTGGTTGATAAGTTAGCTATTCATGACAAATCTGATGTTCTAGAGGATGTAGAAGTAGCTAGTTCAAATAATCCCCGATAACCCGATCAGTTAACTTTCTTAATAAATAATTGCTAGGACTTCATCCAGTAATTTGTTAACCTTTCATAAGGTTATCTTAAACTCAATTTTTCTTAGTTTTCCACTCTAATTTAGCGTTTGTAGCAGCAACGCATTATGCCCTTGTCTCGTATAGTTAGTTCAGTAGTTGCGATCGCCCTAGCCTTGGGAATGATTATTCTCGGAGGATGGTATTTTACTTTGGGTATTGGTATTCTGATTGTCTTAGCACAGCGAGAATACTTTCGTTTAGTCCGTGCTAAAGGAGTTGAACCCGCAGGCAAAATCACTTTAATTGTCTCTTTAATTCTGTTACTCAGCGCCACCGTTGCCCCCAATGTTACTGATGCCATATTTTGCCTGGGGGGAACAATTATCTGTTTTTATCTCTTATTCCAACCAAAAATTGCCACCATCGCCGACATTGCTAGCTCAATTTTGGGACTATTCTATTCAGGCTATCTTCCAACTTTTTGGGTACGGTTGAGAGTTAATCTACCCAACAGTAACAATGCCAGTAATTTGCCTTTTGATGGTTACTGGCCAGATTCTTGGCTCAATCCCAGTCAATTTCCTACTGCTTTGACCCTGACTTTTTTAGTCATGGCCTGTATTTGGGCGGCAGACATTGGCGCATATACGATGGGGAAAAGTTTTGGTCGCACCAGATTATCAGATATTAGTCCCAAAAAGACCGTTGAGGGGGCAGCGTTTGGCATACTTGGAAGCTTAATTGTCGCCGAACTAGGAGCGTGGTATTTTGGTTTTCCCGCCTGGAAGATTAGTGGCATTATGCTGGGTACATTAATTGGGATTACCAGCTTGCTAGGAGATCTCACGGAATCAATGATGAAGCGGGATGCTGGGGTAAAAGATTCTGGGCAATTAATCCCTGGACATGGAGGCATTCTAGATCGGACAGATAGCTATGTCTTTACTGCTCCCTTAGTCTATTACTTCTTTACTTTGTTATTACCCTTATTTTCAGGTTGAATAAGTATTCGCTGTTCGCCTCTAACTAGCGATCGCCTTTTTTACCAAGCCTTTCGGGCTTTACTCATATCATGATCAGTCGCAAAATCATAATATAAGTAACTGTTTACGGGGAATGTTAACTGTAATCGTACAACCGCGATCAAAGTCACTCGACATTTGCAGGTAGCCAGCTAGAGCCGCAACTCTTTCTCTCACTCCCTGGAGTCCAAAACCCGTTGTATTCTGCTGAGGATCAAAACCCTTGCCATTGTCTTTAATTAGTAAAGATAAATGCTCAGGAAATGCCTGTAACTCCACAACAACTTTTGTAGCTTCGCTATGCTTACTAATATTCGTCAAGGCTTCCTGGACAATTCGATAAAGGGTGGTTTTCACTTCCTTAGAAAGGGGATAGGGTAATGAAATATGGCACTGAGGAACAATAGTCGTTCTTTGCGAAAATTCTTTGAGGAGTGTCGCGATCGCAATTTCTAAATTCTGCTCCTGCAAAGGATCGGCTCGCATCGTTGCCACAGAATAGCGAATTTCCCTTAATGCAGTGGTAACTAGGGTTTTAGCTTCTGTTAAAAAATTGTAGGCTTTGGTGGGTTCTAATTGCCAAAAAGCGATCGCATTATCTAATTGAATGCTCTGAGCGGTTAAAGCATGACCCAGAGAATCATGAATTTCTCGCGCAATACGGTTACGTTCGTCTAAGGTTGCTTTATCTTCGGCAAGCATGGCATATTCTCGCAGCTTGTTGTGAGCCAGGGCTAATTTCTGACGGCTGTCATATTCTCTCTGTAGTGCTTTAATCATGATTGAAATACAAGCCACACATAAACCAAACAGAAATAGCGCGCTGATAATCTCAGTATTTTTAATTACTTGAAATTGCTCTACAGTAATTGCCTGTCTTCTAACACCAGAGGATTGGAACACTTGAAAATTGGGGTAATACAAAAGTATTGATGCCATGACAGCCATAACGATTAATATTATTGCCACTACGGTTTCTTTCAATTCAAAGATTAGACAAGCACGAATAGCAATAATTAAGTAGGCAGTGACATACCAACTACTCTCAGAGTTCAGAAGAAAGGGAATCCATAGTAGAGCTAGTTGAAGAAGAAGATAAAGCCATTTATTAAAGTTGTTATTTTGATTAGTTTTGGGCAATCTCAGTCCCATTAAACCCAGCCCAATCAGACAAAGTAGCGAAAAAAGTGGCGAAAAAGCTGATGAAGCTGATGAAGACGATACATAGTATTTTTGCCATAAAAAATCTTGAGGCCACTCACCGAGAATTGCTGCTCCCAGGAAAATCCATTCTAAAACTAGAAATAAGCCAAAAGGATAGGTTTTGAGTTGCTTTAAACGATTCATGGGGCTAAGAAAATAGACTTTTAACTCCACTGTAAGGGAGTTTACCCCTAGCTGCTTGAGTCTCTATACTCAATTTTGTGCGTCGGGTTTTAGTGCTAAAGTCCTATTGCGATTTCCTTCCTAAGTCCTAACGCTTTTAGGTATTCCGCCTCATGTGTTGAAGAGAGGCAAGCTTCTAAGATTTGAGGCATAACATTCAGAATCGACAGCGGAGATCTTTATGGTGGTGATGGTGACGATCAACTGAATGGTGGCAATGATAATGATTCCCTCCTCGGTGGTCAAGGAAGCGATCGCTTGAACGGCAATGAGGGATCGGACATCTTAGATGGTGGTGCTGGTAACGATCGCCTTAGAGATACGGAAGGAGATAATGTTTTCTACGGCAATGAAGGGGATGACTGGCTGTTTGCAGGGATGGGTAATGACATTTTTTATGGGGAAGCAGGTAATGATCAGGCGATCGCTAATGACGGTAATGACGGTAATGACGGTAATGACGGTAATGACCAATTATTCGGTGGTCTTGATAATGATGATCTTAATGGTGGTCTGGGGGATGATCAATTATTTGGTGGGGAAGGCGATGATCTCTTAACAGGTGGATCTGGTAGTGACAGTTTCACTGGGGATAGTGGCAGAGATCGCTTTATGCTTGCCACGGAAGGAACGGATCTCATTACAGATTTTACTGATGGTCAAGATTTGCTGTACTTACCTGAAAATATCACTAATGCGATCGCTTTTTGTAGAGCGGGTGAAATAACCTAGAGCAAAAAACGTTTCAAGATAAACGTAGACAATTTTCGATTCATAAACTGCCCTATTATCTCAAAGGTATGAGGGCTATTTCCCTTATTCAATCTGCTTTGTAACTTACTTGTCGACCCCACAGTAATAATCCGTAAAAATCATCGAATTTACTCAATTGCTTACAGGCGAAGTCTACCCAAAATTAGCCTGTGTCATTTTAAGTCTGTGAAGGAGTCTACAAATTCTAGACAGAATAATTTAGACAGGAATTCTCCCCACGATCGCCGAAACAGCCGTTAAACTAGGCTAGAATACCTTGCTTACAGCGCTTTCTAAGTAAAAATCTAGTATATATGTTGTCTATGAATAGTAACTTACCCACTCCTGCTACATTTTCTGTTCTGAGTCTTCAGGTGGATCTGCTGGATGATTATTTAAGCTGGCTAGTAACAAGGTTGCATCAGAAAATCGGAACCCATGTGGTGACGTTGAACGCTGAGATGAGCATGATGGCACTGGAAAACGAGGCCTTAAAACAAACTATTTCAGCAGCCGAATTGGTTATTCCCGATGGTGCAGGAGTAGTT
>JBEANW010000467.1:0-3168 GCA_041165225.1 Cyanobacteriota bacterium
AGCGTTAATACGTATTAGTTTTATTCGTAAAAATCAGAGTATAACTCTGCAAATGTTTTAGTTCAACAGCGATCGCTCATCAAATTTTAAGATAAGCGATCGCTTTTGTTTGATCCCTAAAACATTTTAGATCTTTGGTACTTGCCTAATGTCTAGTTCAGTTTGTCGCTACTTTTGGGCAATCTAAACAGTAGGCTTATAATAATTATGAGAAAATAAGTCTCATAATACAAATCTTATTAGGCTTGTGAGCAAGACGGACACAGCCTTTGCTTCTATGTTTCTAACCAGTAATTTTAGTGACAACTGATCCCAGGCAGTAAAATACCGCAGTTTTTTTGCTCAATAAGTCGTTACTATTTATAGTAGTTAATCATATTTAACCAAACAACATTATAATTAATCCTTTGTCATAAACTCTGTGTCTCCTGCCTCTCCCCATCAAAATTCAACAGCTTACGATTCTAGTGAATCCCCTCAGCCCTTGCCGATGCCAGTTGCGTCGTCCCAGTCTCAAGACAAAGAAGCTGTCCTGCCCATTTCAGGCAAGTCTTATCGCTGGAATCGCCCCAAATATTCGCGGAATCGTCGTCGCTTCGATATTTGGGTATTTGCCTTCGCGTTTTTATTTAGCAATTGGCGCGATGGCCGTAAGTGGACTTACTCTGGCGGGTTTACCCTGGAAAAACAGGCAGCGAGACGCAGATCCCAGGCTGTTTGGATTCGTGAAACTTTTCTCGATTTAGGGCCTACTTTTATTAAACTAGGTCAATTATTTTCCACTCGTGCCGATCTTTTTCCTCTAGAGTACGTTGAAGAACTCTCAAAGCTTCAGGATCGAGTCCCCGCCTTCTCTTATGAGCAGGTGAAGGAAACTATCGAAGCAGACTTTACCAAGCCCATTGATAAGCTGTTTTCTAGTTTTGACCCCATACCTTTAGCAGCCGCTAGTTTAGGGCAGGTACACCGAGCTAGGTTGTTTAATGGAGATGACATAGTTGTTAAGGTACAGCGACCAGGATTAAAACAGCTTTTTACCATTGACCTGGCTATTTTGGGTCAGATTGCTCGCTATTTCCAGAATCATCCGAAATGGGGCGAAAACCGCGACTGGATCGGCATTTATGATGAGTGTTGCCGAATCTTATGGGAAGAAACCGATTACCTGCTGGAAGGTCGCAATGCCGATACTTTTCGTCGTAATTTTCGAGGAGAAGATTGGGTCTGTGTCCCCAGAGTCTACTGGAAATATGCCTCTCCCAGGGTGTTGGCCTTAGAATATTTGCCTGGCATCAAAATCAGTCACTATGAAGCAATTGAAGCTGCTGGATTAGACCGCAAACTCTTGGCACAGTTGGGGGCAAAGGCCTATCTACAGCAAATTCTGGGAGGTGGGTTCTTTCATGCCGATCCTCACCCAGGAAATATTGCGGTGAATGCTGATGGAGCGCTAATTTTCTATGACTTTGGCATGATGGGGAAAATTGAAAGCAACATCCGAGAAGGTCTAATGGATACTCTCGTAGGAGTGGCACAAAAAAATTCTGACAAAGTAGTTAACTCTTTAATTAACCTAGGAGCATTAGTGCCAACGGGAGATATGAGTTCAGTAAGGCGTTCAATTCAGTTTATGCTGGATAACTTTATGGACAAGCCCTTTGAAGAACAGTCGGTGGATGCCATCAGCGAAGATCTCTATGAAATTGCTTACGGGCAACCATTTCGTTTTCCTGCTACCTTTACTTTTGTGATGCGCGCCTTTTCCACCCTAGAAGGAGTGGGCAAAGGTCTAGACCCCGAATTTAACTTTATGGAAGTAGCTCAACCTTATGCAATGAAGCTTATGACAAATAACAATGGCATCAACGGCAACACCATCTTTGATGAATTAGGTAGACAAGCTGCTCAGGTGGGGACAGCCGCCCTGGGATTACCTGGACGAATCGACGATACAATAGATAAGTTGGAAAGAGGAGATTTGCGAGTTCGAGTTCGTTCTCTCGAATCAGAGCGAGTAATGCGTCGCTTAAGTGCGGTTCAGCTAGGGACAAACTATACTGTGTTGTTGAGTGCGTTATTAATTTGCGCCACTCTACTTTTGGTCAGTGAATTCGAGATCTTGGCAGCGATCGCTGCTACGATTGCTTTAGTGCCTGGATGGGCATTACTGCGACTATTAAAACGTCTTGACCGCATTGACCGTATGTTCTAACAAGATATCATGAGTGAAACAACCCATAGATATTGCTTAGAAGTTGTTTAGCGGTCAAGGTAAATTCGTCCTCTTGCGACGGAGTAATCTCTGACTTTATCTTTGATTTTTATCATACAGACTAATAGTTCTAATAGTTTATGAAGCGTCAATTTATAGGTCTTTCTGACACAGGTGTAGTCAGAACAGCCAACCAAGATAATTACTTTGTTGATGACGAACTGGGGCGTTTTTTTATTGTTGCTGATGGTATGGGCGGTCATGCTGGAGGAGAAGAAGCCAGCAGGATTGCTACGGAAATAATTTATGTCTACCTGCAAGAGAATTGGGATTCTCCTCTCGACTCAGAAGTATTGCTAAAAGAAGCTGTAAACCAAGCCAATCAGGGCATTCTTGCAGACCAACAAAATCACCCAGAAAGAGGAGATATGGGTACTACAGTCGTAGTGCTAATATTCCGTGATGAACAGCCACTGTGCGCTCATGTGGGAGATTCTCGTTTATATCGTCTTCGTGGCTCCCAACTAGAGCAAATTACCGATGACCATACTTGGGTGGGAATGGCTCTCAAGAAAGGTGAAATTGATGCAGAACAGGCGAAGTTTCATCCTTGGAGACATGTCTTATCTCAATGTTTAGGCAGAGAAGATTTGCAGCACATTGAAATTCAAGAATTTGAAGTTAAATCAGGCGATCGCCTGTTAATTTGTAGTGACGGCTTAACGGAAGAAGTGACCGATGGACAAATAGAAGCTGCTCTAGCCAATCTTCAAACTTGTCAAGCAACGGCTCAAGAATTAATTGACACCGCCAAGGCGGCAGGAGGGTCTGATAACATTACGATCGTCATCGTTGAACAAGAATAATCAGAATAATCGCCACTAATCTAGCTAGGCGATTGGACTCCCTCCAGGCTTCGCGATCGCCAATAAAACTAAATGCTTGCTGAAATTAAA
>JBEANW010000468.1:0-2928 GCA_041165225.1 Cyanobacteriota bacterium
TTAGAGGTATTGAAATCATGGCAATTAATTTAAAAAAAGGACAGCGGATTTCTTTAACGAAAGAAGATCCTAGTTTGCAACAGATTATGTGTGGTTTGGGTTGGGACGTTGCCACTAAGTCTGGGGGATTTTGGGGAGGGAACAAACAGTTTGACCTCGACTCTTCCGTTCTTTGTTTGGATGCTGATAAAAAGTTGCTCGATGTTAAAAATATAATTTACTTCGGCAATTTAAGACATAGTTCTGGAGCGATCGCTCACCAAGGAGATAACCTCACAGGGGCAGGAGCAGGAGATGACGAGATCATTAACATCGATCTGCCGTTAATTCCTCCCAACATCGTTTATTTGCTCTTTGCGATTAACATCTATAAATGTAATGAGCGTCGTCAAGATTTTGGCATGGTGGAAAATGCCTTTGTCCGTATGGTCAATCGGACAAGTAATCAGGAGTTGGCTCGCTATAATCTCTCTGGTTCAGAATATCAGGGGATGACAGGGATGATCCTGGCAGAAGTCTATCGCCATAACGAAGAATGGAAAATGGCAGCGGTGGGAAATGGCTTTAAGATTGCTACCTTAGCGGACATCGCCAAGATTTATACTTAGGATCATAATTTTAGATCCTTGTTTTAATTGACCCAGGAAATTTTAGAATAAGAGTAAGATTATAAAGCTATTTTAGATAGATAGATCAATCTGCATGATTAATAGAAATACAGTAAATATTCAGTGTCTTGGATCACACTAAAAACGACTAAAGCTCGCTGGGAGGCTGATTTAATGCAGCAAATCTTAAATGCTTACGATATTCCTTGTCGCGTGATTAATATTGGTGCAGGGATATATTGTGGAGACGGCAGCCAGGCAGCACTCCAGGTAAGAGCAAAAGATCAATGGACAGCATTGCTACTTCTTAGTCCTCCTGAAGATAGCCAAGAAAGTTAAAGCCCTATAAAAAACCTTAAATTATGTCTTCTTTATTTGATTGGTTCGCCAATATCAGAAAAACTGAAGCCCCTTTGCAAAAGCAACAGGAACGGGAAATTGCTGATGGACTATGGACTAAGTGCGACTCCTGTAATGCCGTCGCCTATACTAAAGATCTTCAGGCTAATCAACTGGTATGCCTTGAATGTGATTATCACAATCGGGTCGGGAGTAGCGAAAGAATTAAGCAGTTAATTGATCCTAATACCTGGCAGCCCCTAGACGAAAATATTCAACCGATCGATCCCCTCAAGTTTCGCGATCGCAAAGATTATGCCGCCAGACTACTAGAATATCAGGCGAAAACTGGCTTGACTGATGCCGTTCAAACGGGAATGGGTTTAATTGATGGTTTACCCCTAGCCCTGGGAGTTATGGACTTCAGCTTTATGGGGGGCAGTATGGGTTCTGTGGTCGGGGAAAAGCTTTGTCGTCTGATTGAACACGCGACGGAAGAGCAGTTTCCTGTGGTAATTATCTGTTCTTCTGGTGGCGCTAGGATGCAAGAGGGTTTATTCAGCCTGATGCAAATGGCGAAGATTTCGGGAGCGTTACACCGTCATCAAGCAGCCAAGCTACTCTATATTCCCGTATTGTCTCATCCCACGATGGGGGGAGTGACGGCAAGCTTTGCGATGCTGGGAGATGTGATTATTGCTGAACCCAAGGCAACGATCGGTTTTGCTGGCAGACGGGTCATTGAGCAAACCCTGCGAGAAAAACTACCCGATGGCTTCCAAACTTCTGAATATCTTTTGGAACATGGTTTTGTCGATTCAATTGTGCCACGAACTAATTTGAAAAAGACTTTGGCTCAGTTAATTAGTCTTCATCAGCCTTTTTATACCTTAATGTCGCCTCTGGAAGCAAACAATGGTCATTATTCGGCAGTAAATTCGGAAATCACTGAAATTGTGCGCTTAGAATAGGACGAGAGCATAACCTAAAATTCAATTAAATATCCTTTTGATTTTAAAATCGATGCAACTCTTTGCTAAACAGCAATTGTTCAGACTCATGACGATGGTAATTGCCGTCCATCTTGGTTTTGCCCTGCTCACAACAACTGCTAATGCTATGCCCTTAACCCAAACTGAAATTGACCAAAAGATTAAAGCTGTACCTGAATGGCGACAGTTAAAACAAACAATTACTCGTACTTTTGAATTTAAAAACTTTGTGGAGGCGATCGCTTTTGTCGATCAGTTAGTTGAACCTGCCGAAGCAGCGGGACACCATCCAGATTTGACTATTTCTTACAACAAAGTTACTGTTTCTCTCTCCTCTCATGATGCGGGAGGCCTAACCGATAAGGATTTTGCCCTAGCACAAACGATCTCGAATCTTGCTTACTAACTAAATTGGGCTTTAATCTATCCTAAATCACCGAAAAGCTGTAAGCTATAAGCTACAAGTCGTAGGCTCTAATTTGGCTAATAGCTGGGGCAAAGCCCCTTTACTCTGTTTTACACCGTCTGCTTCCGTATCTATGCAGCAGTTTTTCTCGAACCATCATCATTTTAAGTTTCTGAAAAAGCTCCTCCTGGGCTTGTGGATCATTATTCTCTTAAGCAATTCAGCGTTGGCTAGTAGTGCCATCCAAGAAGGGTCGATTTATAAAGTACGCAACCAGGTAGATATTAACTACGGCGAAAAGCCTAATTGGAATCCAGCTAAACTCGGTGATGTAATTGTGCCTCAAGATTCTGTGCGTACTGGTGCTAATTCTCGCGCAGATCTGCTGTTTAATGAAGGGACTCTCGTGAGGACAGGTGCAGGGAGTACTTTTCGCTTCCCCCCAGGTAAGCGTAGCTTTGAATTAACTAGTGGTGCAGCCTTGATTATGATTCGTCCTGGACAAGGACAAAGCACCATTAATACTCCTGAAGCAAAAGTTGTTTCTCAGGGAACAGCCTTATTTGTTCAGCATAATCCTCAG
>JBEANW010000469.1:0-9570 GCA_041165225.1 Cyanobacteriota bacterium
CCTGGCAAACCCAGTGGAGTCTTCCTATACCTGTCAGTTAATTGCGGGGGGAGACAACAAAATTCTCAAGAAAATTGGTGAGGAATCGGCAGAAGTAGTGATGGCTTGCAAAGATGATCACCCAGCAGAAATTGCCTCGGAAGTAGCAGATTTGCTCTACCATACCCTAGTGGCACTGGCTTATCATCAAGTAGATATCCGCGATGTTTATCGACAGTTGCAGTCTAGAAGATAAATGGGCTTTGCCCTAGTTATTAGCTATTAGCTGCAATCAAGTAAAATCATAATCTTAAAAAATGACTACTGAAGACGTTTCTGAATCGATCGAGATTCACAATCCTCCTAAACGTCAGATAGGAATACTAACTATCTTCCGTCTAGGCTTATTTAATCTGGGACTGGGTTTGATGGCGGTGCTAACTCTCGCCGTATTGAATCGAATAATGATTAGTGAACTGGGTATTCCTGCCACCATTACAGGGGGGATTTTGGCCACCTCGCTATTTGTTGCTCCTGCCAGAGTTTGGTTTGGGCAATTATCCGATAGAAAACCCTTGCTGGGGAAACATCGTACCAATTATGTTTTGCTGGGGACAGGGATTTTTGGCTTGGCGGTGTTTCTGGCAGTGCAGATCGTTTGGAAGTTAGGAGAGGCAGTTGAGGCTCATGGTAGCTGGCAGTGGAACAGTCAGACTATTGGCTGGAGTGCCTTATTGAGTTTGGTTATGGCTATTTATGGTTTGGCGGTTAGCTGTAGTTCCACCCCCTTTACGGCTTTATTGGTGGATATTACCGAAGAAGCCAGACGGGCTAAGTTAATTGCGATCGTTTGGTCGATGTTAATGGTCGGCATTGTGATTGGAGGTGTTACGGGCAGTATTGTCTTTAAAAAGATTGAAGCAGGAGGCATTGCAGCAGGGAATATTCCTCTGGCAATCTTGCAGCCACCAATTAACTCGGTATTCAGTTTTGTGCCTTTTTTGGTTTTAGCTTTGGCGTTGATTGCCACCTGGGGGGTAGAGCAAAGATATTCCCATTTTAGTAATGCTAATAGCAATGTTAGTAGTAATGGTACGGAAAGCGATCGCGATGACCGTATTAGCCTAAGTCGGGCGCTGCAAATTTTAACTACCAGTCGCCAAACAGGGATCTTTTTTACTTTCTTATCTTTGCTGACTCTTGGCTTATTTTTACAAGAAGCAGTGCTGGAACCTTATGGTGGGGAAGTTTTTGGCATGAGCATTGGCGAAACTACGCAACTCAATGCTTTTTGGGGAACGGGAATCCTTATTGGTTACAGCGTTACAGGCTTTTGGATTATTCCTTCCCTGGGGAAAAAACTAACCACTAAACTTGGCTGTATTCTAGTGATCTTTTGTTTTGTTTTAATTGTTGGCGCTGGCTTCACCCAACAGCCAAAAATGCTACAACTGGCGATCGCCCTCTTTGGGATCGCGGCGGGGATAGCTACCGTTGGCAGTATTAGCTTGATGTTGGACTTAACCGCTGCTAAAACCGCAGGGACTTTTATTGGTGCCTGGGGACTAGCTCAAGCTATGTCGCGGGGATTAGCCACCTTCCTTGGGGGAATAATTCTCGATCTTGGCAAAAACATCTTTGAAGCGACGTTGATGTCCTATGGGTTGGTGTTTGCAATGCAGGGGATGGGGATGATTTTGGCGATTATAATCCTTGATCGAGTTGATGTGCAAGAGTTTAAAGATAATACTACCCAAGCACTTTCTACAGTGATGGAAGGAGATTTAGACGGTTAAAACAGACATTAAAAATAGATAATTAAAACAGATTAACAAAAGGTGAAACAGCGAATTCTTCGGGGAATAAATTAGCCAAGAAGAAATCTAAAGTAGTTGACTTGAGGAATCCCTGCAAGACGGCAACTGTACCGAAGCGAACCCCAGAAATCCTTTGTTGGGATAAGATTAATTCGATTTGTGCGCGATCGAGAATTGCAGCCTGTTGGAGGTAGTAGCCCAAGGCATGTTTGTCTGACTCAATCACCGCCTTTGTCCAGTCTTGAACAAAAAAGTTGGCAGTTTCAGGTTTGAGCAAGTTTTTTTGTGCCAGAATTTCACCAATTCTCAAGTCAGGGTACTGAATTTTATCCTGGAGTGCCGATTCAATTTGCCAGGACGAAACTAAGTCTGCTTCCCGTAAAATTTCTCCGAGAGTTTTAGTTTTGATTGCCACTAGACGGCTAAGATCAGCGGCATCTTTTGTAGTTAAACGATAAGATTTCATAGTTAAAAATATTTTTTCAAGACAAATATCTTTCCTAATCCGATTCAGGAATATTGTAAATTTTAATCATTTTTACTACCTCATGATTGTGATCTCAAACCAGATCTCACTTTAATTGACTGCTTAACTAATTTCGGATCACATTCAAAACTCTCCGCTATAATTCAAGATGGAGTAATCGCGGGTATTCTAAATAAATAATCTAGACGGTGTTGCGGAGGAGATGGCATTGGATGAACTCAGAGCAGGATTAGCTTTAGCCACAGAAGAAGAGTTACAGCAAATCACTCAGATACTCTTTAACCGTCGTTTTAATCCCCTAGACTATTGGCAAACCCCTGAGCCAATCGAGATCCAGAGTCAGGATTTAGACCTATGGCTCGACTCTTTAGACCAAAGAATTCGCTATTTAGCAGCAGACGGCATAACTGTCCTACGAGGACGTACTCAAGAAGTGTCTTATCGAGAGATCCTCATCAAAATTTGTCACTACATTAAAATTCCCTATTCCACTCAGATGGGAACGACGGATATTGAAGCCGAAATCTTTCTCCATCTAGTTAGTAAAGCTTGGGACAAATTACCCCCCCAAGAACAGAAAACTCTGCAAGCCCAAGTAGGAAAGTCTTTAGCGGCAGCCCATCCTCCTGAGCCATTGCCAGTGCAGTTACAACATAGTCCGTTGAAAATCCTGATCCAAGGAACAAGTCTGGTGACAGTTAGTACCGTGCTTAAATCCTGGCTGCTTAAGTATCTTGCTCGTGAATTTGCGCTTCATTTTGCCACTTATCAAGCAGCCAAGACGGCATTAATTAAAGGTAGTACGACGGCAGTTGCAGGGCTGGGTAATCAGTTGGTCTTACAAGCAGCCAAAAAAGGCATGGTGAGCAATGCTGCTCGTTATGGCGCAGCCAGAGGGATTTTTAGCGTTTTAGGTCCAATGATGTGGGGGTATTTTGTCGCCGATTTAGGCTGGAAAGCGATCGCCACTAACTATGGTCGCGTGATTCCCATTGTCTTTACCTTGGCACAAATTAGGCTACTGCGCGGCGACTATTTAGGATTGGGCTGAAGGATTAGATTGATTTTAGATTAAGTATTGTAGAGTAACTTCGTGATCCCCTAAGAAAAATCTGGCAACCTATAAACAATTTGTTAAGAATGCTAGGGGTAAGCTGAAATACCTCGGAACATAGAAGAAAGAAAGGAAGTTTATAAGTAAAACTACCTAGTAAAAAATTTCGCTTTTTTCTTTATGACTCACTTTCCTTGGTTAACTACCTGTATTTTATTTCCCATTGCTGCCTCGCTGTTTTTGCCGATTATTCCCGACAAGGAAGGCAAGACTGTCCGCTGGTATGCTTTAGTTATTGGCTTAATTGATTTTGCCATCCTGGTTTATGGCTTCTATCAAGACTACGACTTTAGTAATCCCAACCTCCAGTTAGTCGAAAGTTATGCTTGGATACCTCAACTAGACCTTAACTGGTCAGTGGGTGCTGATGGTCTTTCCATGCCGTTAATCTTGCTCACGGGTTTTATTACCACCCTGGCAATGATGGCAGCTTGGCCTGTTACCTATAAACCAAAGCTATTTTACTTTCTGATGTTGGCAATGTATGGCGGACAAATTGCCGTATTTGCCGTCCAGGATATGTTGCTATTCTTCCTGGTTTGGGAATTAGAATTAGTTCCCGTATATCTCATTCTGTCAATTTGGGGTGGTAAAAAACGTCTCTATGCGGCCACTAAGTTCATTCTTTATACGGCGGGGGGTTCACTGTTTATCCTCATCGGCGCTTTGACGATGGCATTTTATGGCGATACCGTTACCTTTGACATGAGTGCGATCGCTGCCAAGGATTATGCCTTTAATCTGCAATTATTTCTCTATGCTGGTTTCCTCATCGCCTATGGGGTTAAACTGCCGATTTTCCCCCTGCATACTTGGCTTCCAGATGCCCACGGAGAAGCAACTGCCCCTGCTCATATGTTACTGGCGGGTATTCTGCTAAAAATGGGTGGTTATGCGCTGTTAAGGATGAATGCGGGCATGTTGCCCGATGCTCACGCCTTCTTTGCCCCTGCCCTAGTAATTTTAGGGGTGGTGAATATTGTTTACGCCGCCTTAACTTCCTTTGCCCAGCGCAACCTCAAGCGCAAAATTGCCTATTCATCAATTTCCCATATGGGATTTGTGCTGATTGGCATTGCCTCTTTTACCGACTTAGGAACTAGTGGGGCGATGTTGCAAATGATTTCTCATGGTCTAATTGGGGCGAGTCTCTTCTTTATGGTGGGGGCTACCTATGACCGAAGCCATACTTTAATGCTGGATGAAATGGGTGGTGTTGGTCAAAAGATGAAAAAAATCTTTGCCATGTGGACAACTTGTTCCTTTGCCTCTTTAGCCCTTCCAGGCATGAGTGGCTTTGTGGCAGAACTGATGGTCTTTGTTGGGTTTGCGACTAGCGACGCTTACAACTCTACTTTTAAAGTGTGTATCATTTTCCTCGCTGCGATCGGCGTAATCCTCACCCCGATTTACCTGCTTTCGATGCTGCGGGAGATGCTTTATGGCCCTGAGAACAAAGAGTTAGTCGATCACACTAATCTAGTGGATGCCGAACCCAGGGAAGTGTTTATCATTGCTTGCTTACTAATTCCGATTATTGGTATCGGTTTGTATCCTAAACTGGTCACCCAAATCTATGACTCCAGTATCAGTCAGCTTACCTCTAGATTGCGTGCCTCTGTCCCCAGCTTGGCACAACAGACACAATCCCCTGCTAATAATTACTCGATGGTGCCTTTAGCTGCGCCGAAAATTGAGTCAATTGCAAGTAACTAAATCAATAGCTAAATAGTTACATTCCATGTATGCCAAGGTTAACCTGTTCTTCAAGGGTTTTAGCAGTGCTAAAACCCTTTTTTTTGACTCGTTACTTTGTTGATTTGAGATCCTTACCTGGAATAATTTTACTAGGAATAAGCAGCGAGTCCCCTGACTTAATCTGGGACAGTAAGACATATCCTGAAACAGCGATCGCCAAGAAAGTCAGAAATCCACAAGTCCTTACCCAACCCTGCATAGTTTTAAGTTGTCTGTCTACATCTCCTAAAGAAGCCCGCATGGGATTAACTACAGACATTAATTCTTGGCGATTTTTCGACTCATAATCTTCTAAGTCAGGACGCATCTCATCTCGCTGTACGGCCCATTCCTGTAGTGCTGCCCGTTGCCGTGACCAATCATCTAGAGCTTCAGACACTTTGCGATCAAGATCTTGTTTTAAATTCTCAATTTGTTGATTAAATTGGCTGCTTAGACTGCGATTCGCTTGATTAAATTGGCTATTAACGTTGATTAATTCCTGACGAACTGATTTCCAACTGGATTGATTTTTATGCTCCAGTTGATTAAGTTTGTCTCCTTGAGTAGTGTCAATTTTGCTTTCTAATTCATCGAGGCGTTCCCCCAACTTTTGTTCGATTTGTAACAAATTAGCTAAATTATCTGATGAGTAGTGAGGATCATATTCAGCCACCAGGTTCTCTAGCTTCAGACGATAGGTTTCAATTAATTCTTCTACTTGAATTTGCAGAGGCATCATAGAATCATCATTTTGCACTGACTCTAACAAGTTAACGTTGTTATAGACAGAACGTATTTTCTTCACCAGTTCATCCGCTGTCGTGTTTTTCAGCAAGTAGCCTTTGGCTCCTGCTCGCAGGGACTTTCCGAGATAAACATCATCATCATGACCACTCAGAAAAATTACCCTCACTTTAGGAAACCGCTGAGAAATAATTTTAGTCGCCTGTAAACCGTCCATCTCTGGCATATCAATATCCATCAGCACAATATCAGGCTGTAGCTGTTCTACCTGAGAGATCGCCTCCTGACCATCATGAGCAACCCCCAAGACATTGATATCTTGTTCTACATCCAGCCAAGTTTTCAGCACTTCGCAAAGGAGAGCCTGATCGTCTACTAATAAAATATTAATCATTCAATATACCTAAATAACCTTAAATCTATATATTCTATATACTCTTGTCTAAGCAAGTCACAACCTTACATTCCAGATTATCTTAAGGGATCAATAGGGAAAAAAATGATTACACATCACCTCTTGATCTGGTTAACCATCGTCACAATCTACGTCATGATTAACTAAGTAATTAACTGATTCATTAAGTAATTTTTTATGGAAGTAAGCTTTTTGGCGATCGAACCCAGCATCACGGAGGTGTCGATTAAGGACAATCTGGAACAATTTTTAATTGTTTTGTCTGTATCTTTAACTGTAGCCACTATTTCCCGCATCTTTAGTTGGTTTCGACAAATTCCCTATACCTTATTGCTGGTAATCGCAGGACTGGGCTTGGCTTTTGTGGATATTCGCCTAGTCAGTCTTTCTCCAGAGTTAATTCTAGAAATTTTCCTGCCACCTTTACTATTTGAAGCCGCCTGGAATATACGCTGGCGCAGTCTCAAGGAAAGTTTAATTCCTGTAGGTTTGTTTGCGGTGGTGGGGGTAGTTGTTTCCGTCGTGGGAGTAGCTTTTTCGCTCAATTATTTTACCAGTATGTCTTTGGCAACAGGTCTTTTAGTTGCAGCCAGTTTATCTTCCACCGATCCTGTATCCGTCGTTGCCTTGCTGCGGGAATTGGGAGCAAGCAAACGTTTAACCATCCTCATGGAGGGAGAAAGTCTATTTAATGATGGGGTAGCAGTAGTCGCCTTTTTACTGCTGGTCAACCTTCCGTTCGGCATTGGCGAATTTGACATTGCAACCATTCTGATTCGCTTTATAACCTTTGTCGGCATTGGTTTTAGCGTTGGTGGCCTGATTGGATTTGGGATTTCTTATCTAACTCAAAGATTTGATTTACCTTTAGTCGAACAATCTTTAACCCTGGTGTCGGCTTATGGAACCTACCTCATTACTGAAGAGCTAGGTGGGTCAGGGGTAATTGGCGTGGTTACAGTGGGTATTATTTTAGGCAATTTTGGCTCTCGCATTGGCATGAATCCCCGTACTAGACTGTTAGTTTCAGAATTTTGGGATTTTCTGGCATTTTTTGTGAATTCTATTGTCTTTTTGCTGATTGGCGACCAAGTAAACTTTGTTAGTCTCAAAAGCAATTTTCTTCTAATTGTCATGGCGATCGCTTTTGTCACCTTGACCAGAGCAGTCATGATCTTTGGTCTGGGCAATATTAGTAATTTGTTTAGTCAAACCAAAACTAACTTTAGAGAACAAATCATCCTCTGGTGGGGGGGATTGAGGGGTTCTGTATCCATAGCGCTGGCATTAAGTGTCCCCGAAATCTTGTCTAGCAGGCAGGAAATAATTGATACGGTTTTTGGCGTAGTGTTATTTAGTCTCTTGGTTCAAGGATTGAGCATGAAGTGGCTGTTGCGGACTCTCGACCTGGTTGGAGATCAGCCTTTGCGTCAGGAATACTCAGAGTTATTGGCCAGGAAAGTAGCGATGACTCGTGTTTTATAGTTTTTAGAAAATAATGAATTAGCCTCATAAATCGATCCTGAATACTATCGCTATCAACAAGAACTGGTGAAAGGCGAACTTAAAAGTATTACAGACAAAATCGACGCTATGCAGCAAAAGCATGATAAATTGCGATCTCTGACTATGGAACAGCTCAATGAACAGCTATTGGATATTGAAGCCGACACCTATGCCGAATTCATGCGTGCAGGCAAATTGAGTACGAATATTTCTTCTGTATTGCAAGATATTATTGCCAAAGCCGATAATTCTGGGAAAGTTCAGGATTAAAAATCTTTTTATGACTTAATTTCGCTAAAATTTAGTTGATATTTACATTCTCGAAATATAGATCGAAGAATTGAGCCATGAACGCGAAGAATGTTTTAGGTGGAGAATTAAAAACATGCTGTACCTCTCCCATGACAGGATTTTATCGTAACGGGAAATGTGATACTGGAGCAGAAGATCGAGGTTTACACATCATTTGCACTGAAGTTACCGCTAAGTTTTTAACTTTCAGTAAAGAACAAGGAAATGACCTCACTACACCCATGCCGATGTATGATTTCCCAGGTTTAAAGCCAGGAGACTGTTGGTGTTTATGTGCCTTGCGCTGGAAAGAAGCCTTAGATGCAGGCTTTGCCCCACCCATTAACCTAGAAGCCACCCATGAATCAATGCTTGATTTTCTGCCCTTAGAAGTGCTGAAAGAACACTCAATGAATTTAAAGCAATAGCCAAATAAAAAGTTTTTGACTTACTCCGAACTCCCGACGCGAAGGACGCGACGTAAGGAGGTAATCCTTTAGGGCTAGTCCTCTAGGGGAACTCCGAACTAATCCTAGCTAGCATTTTGCAAAGGGAAACCTAAACTTTCTCGCTGTTCTAAATAGAGTTGTGCTACTTGTCGAGCCAGACCACGAATTCGGCCAATATACCGAGTCCGCTCCGTAACAGCGATTACTCCTCTAGCATCTAGTAGATTAAAGCTATGAGAACACTTGAGTACATAATCTAGACTAGGAATGACTAGTCCCCTCTCAATCAACTGCTGGGCTTCTTGCTCATAAAGCGTAAACAAATTGAAGAGTAAGTCTGGGTCAGATGCTTCAAAATTATAGGTACATTGCTCAATCTCGGCTTGTAAGAAAATATCTCCATAGCTGAGGCGATCATTCCAGCTTATTTTAGTAATAGCATCCACATCTTGTAAATACATAGCCAATCTTTCTAAGCCATAGGTAATCTCAATCGACACAGGGTTGCAATCAATTCCTCCACACTGTTGAAAATAAGTGAACTGAGTCACTTCCATGCCATCTAGCCAGACTTCCCAGCCAGCACCCCAAGCCCCAACGGCTGCGTCTTCCCAATTATCTTCCACAAAGCGAACATCATGATCTTCTGGATTAATACCCAGCGCTTTCAAAGAGTCTAAGTAGATCTCTTGAATATTATCTGGAGATGGTTTTATTAGTACTTGATACTGATAATAGTGTTGAAAACGGTTGGGATTTTCACCATACCTACCATCTGTCGGTCTTCTACATGGCTCCACATATGCCACTGACCAGGGTTCGGGACCCAAGGCTCTAAGAAAAGTACTCGGATTTTTGGTTCCCGCACCTTTTTCGGTGTCATAGGGTTGAACGATAATACAGTGGAGATCGCTCCAAAACTCATTTAGAGTGGCAATAATTTCCTGGAAAGATAAAGACATAGAAAAATACTGTTTAAATATCTGCCCAAACACCATAGCATGAGGGGCTTTGAGAAAGATCAGAAA
>JBEANW010000470.1:0-3869 GCA_041165225.1 Cyanobacteriota bacterium
GGCAGTAACTCTGAAGCTAACCTGCGTCGCTCATATAAAAATATCAGTGACGATGAAAACATGATTTTAGATGATAAAACTGCAAGGGACTTAGCCACAGGGTTTGATAGCTCTACTATTAATGATGATGATCTTTAATTAGTTGACTATAGTCAACTAATCTAGACGATGGAATGATGAATCAGGAGAGCAATCTTTATGTCATCATTCCATCGTTTTTTTTGTGCCTGATGAAACGGACTCGGAGTTCGGATTAAAAACTTGAGGGTAAAGGAATTAAAGTCTTGTCGTTAGCATAAACTGTTTCCAGCCATAGACACTTGGCTTTGTCGATATTAACCATTGCTTCGTCAAAGGTTTTGCCCTGACTCATGCATCCAGGTAATTCGGGAATCATTACTGTAAATCCTCTGTCTTCTGGATAAACTGCAACAAGATATTGAAGGGATAGATAATCGGATAAAGAATCTGGCTGAACTTCTAAATTCTGATCTGATACAATTGGCATCAATTTGAGATATGTATGAAGGAATTGGGAAATTTTGCCCCTCTGTAATACACGATTTAATTCAATATGTCGAGTTTATTTCTTGATTTGATACTTTTGAATCCTCTATTAAAAAACCGACTAAGGATTATTGTTGTCTTAGTCGGTGATTTTATTTCATCGATTTGTTTTCTCGATTGAATTATTAATCTTTATTAAAGTATTTTTGTATCTGAGCCAAAGCAGCGCTCCCAATGTTGAACACAGCCCAGCTAGCAGCGATCGCCAAAGGTGCTACTACTACAATTACACGCCAATCCATAACTCTCTCTCCTTGACAACTATTAATTTATTTAAAAGGTTTATTTAAGCAAAACCAGATTTATCTATACTCAAATGTACCAGCTTTCCCAGCCTTTTTGGCAGATTTTTTCGAGGCTGTTTCTAGAATCACTAGAGAAATTAGCTAGTAATGGTTGATCATCCTACGAAAATGCGGGTTTGGAGTTGGGAGCATAAGATCTATTTATAGGTGACGTTGCTGAATCAAAGTTATTCTCAGAATCACGAGGTACTGCTTTATCCCTTTCCCCTTTCCCCTTCTTGATTCAGTCGCTTCAACGGGGGGAACCCCCGCAACGCGCTGAATCGCTTTCCCCAAACATAACCAAGGTGTATCTCAAAAATACGAAAAAGGCTATATAGTTATCTATGAGGTTAAATGTTCTAATAAAATTTTGCTGCCGATAAAGATCAAAATTAGTCCACCCATAATTTCTATTTGATGATTTAATTTATTGCCAATTTTATGACCAATAAAAACTCCTATAAAAGATAAACTAAAAGTAATTACTCCAATAAGAATGGCTGTGGTCATAATGGAGCTTTTTAATAAGGACAATCCCAATCCAGCAGCCAAGGCATCGATACTCGTGGCAATAGCCAATACAAAAAGAGTTGATGAATCTAAAGGATTAAATTTTTCTTCTTCAGACTCTGATTGAAATGATTCATAGATCATTTTGCCACCGATTAAGCTTAATAAGCTAAAGGCAATCCAATGATCAAACTCGGCGATCAGATCACTGAAATTAATCCCCACTGCCCAACCAATTAAGGGCATCAAAAATTGAAAAATACCAAAAAACAAAGCAATTTTCAAAGCCTTATTAATTTTAATTCTCTGTATTAACAATCCACAAGAAAGAGAAACAGTAAAGGCATCAGCAGCTAACCCTAAAGCCAAAAAAGTTGTCGCTAAAAAATTCATTGACTATAGATCTAGAGTTTTTAAATATTTTCAATTATTGCTTATTATAATTCTTAGTAGAGTTTTTTATTATCATATTCATCTCATTTTCAAAACATGAGGGATTGTCTAAAAAAAGATGCTGCTAGATAAAAAACTAGATACAAAATAAGGTGAGCATCATTGCCCACCCTATCGATTTAGATTGCTAATTTCAGACTGCTACAGTGCCTCTAGATAAGACTGTGAATACTCAAGTTACCTTAGTTAGCTATTCTTTACCCATGACTTGATTTCTTAGAGCTTGAAATTCTTGACCCAACTCTTGACGAGAAGAGTTAGTTAGCAAATAGCGATAAACAAACCAGCCTGTGTAACCCAAACCTACTAGCTCAAAAGTAGGTGCAAGGAGAGGAATATCGTTGATCGCTGAAATGATCGCCAAAGTTACTTTGACTGCAATAATGCCAAGAAAAATTAGCAGTAAATTAACTAATAGTTTTTGATTAGTATCTACAACCTTTTTAAGAATGTCAAAGATTTGAGTTAGGAAGCTGGTGCCGATATTCAAGTATTCCTGAACCGCGCTATCTCCTGGTAAAGTTTTTGCAGGTTTAGGGGTAATCATCCCTGCGGATTCGCTGTTTAAACCTGTGGTTGTTTCTTGAGTTTCAAGGAATTCTGGCGTATTTGATTCCATATTTTATGCTCTCCTGTTGTTTAAATGAGTATTAGTCAGCTACTGCTATGACCTAATTATGATGACTATACTTTTGCTCATAGTACCAAACACCTTTTATGGTTGATCCGATTACTCAAGCAATTATTAACAGTCTCGAAATATCCTCTCACAGTATAGTAGTCGGTCTAGGTCAGATTATAGGGATTAATTAGGTATATTGCCAATTTTCGGCAGATTAAGGGCATTATCTACCATTAACAGACCTGCTATAGTCAATTAATCTTAATTTCACCTTTATATTAAGGTAATGATTACTCAACATTAGGTCGTAATTTTAGCTCAATTCTACAACTAAGAAAGCCATTACGAAGCCATTACCGTTGCTTGACTAGCTGTTTCAGTTACGGATTGAGTGGTACGACAGTTAATTTCACAAGAGTTATTAGGACTTTCAATCAGCTTGATTTTAGCTAACTCCGCACCAATTTCTTGGATTGGCGATCGCAATAAGTCGGCAATTCGCACGGCAATATTCTCTGCCGTTGGCACAACTTCGGCAAAATAAGCAATATCTTTGTTTAAGAAGGTATGGTCAAAAGGCTCGACCACATATTCATCAATCACTCTTTGTAACTCACCCAAATCTACTAACATCCCCGTGCGAGCATCGATTTCTCCCGCCACAGTGACTTCTAAATGGTAATTATGTCCGTGTCCGTGTGGACGAGCGCACTTGCCGTAAATTTCTTGATTTTCTTCAAAGCTGAGGCTCGGAATTGCTAAACGATGCGCTGCGCTAAAGTGAGTTTTGACTGTTAAAGTAGCTTCCATATTGTTTCCTTGGTAATCCGTCCAAAGTTCAGGATGTTCAAATAATCTAACGTTGACTAGGGGTAAATGAGGGGCAAGTCTTTGCCAAATAATCCGTGAGATATTTTCCGTGGTGGGCAAAGTAGTCTGAAATTCTGACCAAGTATCGTTGAGATAAGAATAGTTCAGTTGGCTAGTGACTTCTCGCTTAATTACCTGCTTAACGACAGATAAGTTTTCTACCATGCCATATTGGTCTAAATCACCCTCTAAAGATGCAAATAGAACATAATTATGTCCGTGTCCAGGAAAACGACTACAAGCACCAAATAGGCGCTGATTTTCAGCTTCGTCTAATTCTGGCAGCCAATAGCGATGACTCGCGGAAAACTGAGCGCGACGATCAATAGTGCATTTCATATATTGAGTTGAAACTCTTTAAATGTAAAGTTAGGTAAACTACCTGCTCATTATAGCAAGCTAGGGAATTTCAAAGTAGCTGTAGGCTGTAAGCTCTAAGCTCTAAGCTTTTTAAGAAGCGATCGCCAACTGCATTGCGGCATTACCGTTGAGCAGTGTCGCTTTTAGCTTTGCCCCTATCTGCCAAACATTTTTCCAATACCTGAGCAACCCCTTCTGCT
>JBEANW010000471.1:0-7058 GCA_041165225.1 Cyanobacteriota bacterium
GTAGAATTTGAGCAAATTTGGCAATTTCCCGACAGGCATTTAATCCTGTAGTTGTAGAGGTTAAATAAATAACCAGTGGGCAACGATCAATTTGCCCTATAGTAGCGAGATCCAGTTTATCCTGGGCAGCCAGTTGAAAATCCTCAGCTAAATTACCTTCGCGATCGCCAATAAGATCAATGGCACAGCTTTTCTGGGTAATAGTTGACTGAAACACTCGACCTATAAATACATATTCTCCACTGTATCGCTCCTCTAAAGCAGCAGCAATTTCTTGCCTATTCTTTAAATTAATGGGTATACAGATCGAAATTATACTTTTCATCAAAATTTTCAGCCAAATATTATGGAGACTATATCTACTGATAAGCTTAAATAAATCAGATGGAGAGTAGGTGGTTATATGTCAAAACAAAATCCCACAGGAGCCTTTCTGGGAGGCTTAATTATTGGTAGCGCTCTCGGTACGGTAGTCGGACTTTTAATTGCTCCCCGTACAGGGAAGGAAACCAGAAAAGTAATTAAAAAATCCGCTAATGCTTTACCTGAATTGGCAGAAGATTTAACCACTAGCCTTCAACTACAGGCAGATCGTCTTTCCGAGAGTACCCTCGAAAATTGGGAAGGCACTTTAGCACGATTAAAATTAGCGATCGCCACAGGTATTGAAACCAGTCGAGCCACTACCAGAGCTGCTCAATCTACTAAATTAGAGACAAGGGATCAGGATTTAAACTCGACCATGACCGATCACCTTTAAAATTGAAGGATGCCGACTGCCCAACTTTTATGATAGACCCTTTATTTTGGCTAGGATTATCGCTGCTTCTAGTCTCTTTTAGCTTGTTTGCTGTTTTGTTAGTAACTATTCCGACTCTCCAAGAGGTGGGGCGAGCGGCTCGTAGCGCCGAAAAGCTATTTGATACCCTAAATCGAGAATTTCCTCCCACTTTGGAAGCAATTCGTCTGACAGGAAAAGAAGTTGGGGAATTAACCGATGATCTTAATCAAGGTATTGGGAAAGCTACTGGAATCGTCCAGCGGGTGGATCGAGGATTAGTGACGGCACAACAACAGGTACAACAAGTACAGCAAAATAGTCGTGGTTTGGTTGCAGGGGCAAAAGCTGCTTGGAAAGTCTGGCGCAATCCCACCTCAAGAGTTGTTAAAGATGCTCCTCAACGAAAGAGTTTGCCTGTAGAAGAATCCCCAGTCAAAGAATCTCAGTCAAATAAATGATAACCTTAGAACAAGGTAAATAAATGTAACGAAAATAAGAACATTTTTATAAAGCCGAATTTGTATACCAATAATTTTTTACATAAAGCAATCATGGCAAATAAGTTTATACAGCGTTCCCTGCTGATGTTAGGGGTTTGTTTATTGGTTTTAGTCACTTGGTTAACTCCTCCCGCTTTAGCAGTTAACAATCCAGAACTGTTGCCTAGTGAAGTCACGCCAGTCGTAGATTTAGCTAACTTGTTGCCAGCGTTACAGGAAGAATCCTTAATCGAGAATTTAGAAGCGTTTGAAACTGAGACGGGTTGGAAAATGCGAGTTCTAACTCAATACGATCGCTCTCCTGGTCGAGCCGTCAAGAAATTCTGGGGTCTAGATGACAAAAGTATTTTGCTAGTAGCGGACAGCAGAGGAGGGAATCTATTAGCTTTCAGTATTGGGGATGCCGTATATGAACTACTCCCCCGTAACTTCTGGATCGAACTTCAGACCCGCTTTGGCAATATGTACTATATTCGCGAACATGGCGAAAACAATGCGATCGTTGAAGCTTTAGAGTCGGTCAAAGTCTGCTTACGTAGAAATGGCTGTAATGCTGTGCCTGGTTTACCTCAAGAACAGTGGATCTTAACCTTAATTAGTTCCATTGTTGGTGGCGTAATCTTGGGAGTCGCGGTAATTCCCCGTAACAAAGATCAAGTGATTGCTTGGCAGTGGGGTCTAATCATGTCTCCCCTGTGGGGAATTCTCTTTATCGCTTTTGGCATGGGGCCTGTGGTGATTCGTACCCCTGAGTTTCTACCTCTATTTCGTAATATTATCGGATTTATGCTGGGGGCAGTAGTAGCTTTCTTATCTCCTTCCATGGTTAGCACTTCCACCTCCGATTCGGAAACTTGATTCTCTCCCCCCTGACTGCCTGTCTATCCAACGGTCATCAAGCAAGCAAGGGGGAATAGCAAATATTCGGCAAAAAATAGTTTCCAAATAAATTGATAAAAATCGGCGATCGCACTTTTTTGTTCTAAGTCAACATCGAGACTACGCCACCATAGCAGACCTAATAAAACTATATGGCTCGTGACAAAAAAGCTCACGTTGAGGGCCCTAAGCCAAAATAAACCAGCGGCGATCATGCCAAAATAACACACGGTAATCACCCCACGGGAAAGATTAAAGACCGCCAGTTTCCCCATTACCAGGGTGAAAGTCTTGATCTTATATTGCTTGTCTCCCTCCAAGTCGGGGACATCTTTAAAAATGGCGATCGCTACAGTAAAGAGCAAGATAAATAAGGTCAACGTCCAAACATAGGGGTTTAAGATTTCTCTGCCATTGAGTTGGTCCCCATAGTGTAAAAACAAACCAATGTTAACCACAACGCCCCGCACCGTCAGGATACAAAATGCTGCCCAAAAAGGAAACCGCTTTAAACGGATTGGTGGTACTGAATAGGCGGTGCCAATGATCAAACTAATGGCCACCGTAGCGAAGAGCCATATTCCCGACAACCCAGCAATCACCATTGACACGCATCCTGCCACCACAACGATTAGCTTACCCTGCTGGACAGTAAATTGTCCTGATGCCAAAGGTAATTCTGGCTTATTAACTCGATCTATCTCAATATCATAAAGTTGATTTAAGCCAACTATATATATGTTGCCCCCCAGACAGGCAAACCAAACCGCCATCATCTGTTCTAAATTAACTAGGTTAAGGTTCGTGCCTGTGGTAGCCAGGGAAATTAAATACAGCGCCAAGACACTAAGACTTGTGCCGATAATTGTGTGGGGACGAGAAAATTGCCAAAAACTTTTAACCCACTTCATATTTGTTAAATCCGAAATATTCAATTGCTAAATTAGCTAAATGCTCTTGCGCTCTACGAATAGCTACTTTACAGATGTAGAGATTGTCTTTGAATATAACGTAGTCAATCTACCAGGATGATTCTTCTGTATCTGTCCTCAACAATTGTCTGGCTTTGAGTATAATTCTTCTCACTTCTTCATGAGAAACTTCGCGCCCTCGCTGTCCATTCAGCTAACTTTTTAATCCCGACTAAAATTATCGGGTATGTTTGACTCATGGTTTTTACTCGTGATACCATCCAGATACTGTTGACGAAATAAATGTTTAATCATGACCCAGACACCCATCAAAACCGCTAAAGGAAAAACTTTCACTCATCTGGTATCAAAAGAAGGTGGCGTGAAGTATCCCCTGAAAGCATTAAATGTATGCGAAGAAACTTTTTCTCCTTTAGAAGTTGCTTACGATTATGATGAAATTCGTCGCCAGGTGAGCCGTGAAAGTATTGCCGCTGGGCCCAATTCAATTTGGCGCTACAAAGCATTTTTACCTGTAGAGAGCGAAAATCCTATTGATGTTGGCACAGGAATGACTCCTTTGGTTAAGTCCAACCGTTTAGCTCGTCGTCTGGGTCTAAAAAATCTTTATATTAAGAACGATGCGGTTAATATGCCTACCTTGAGCTTTAAAGACAGGGTAGTGTCTGTAGCCTTGACCCGTGCTAGAGAACTAGGTTTTTCGACCGTTTCTTGTGCTAGTACTGGTAATTTAGCTAATTCTACTGCTGCGATCGCTGCCTACGCAGGGATGGACTGCTGCGTATTTATTCCTGCGGATTTAGAAGCAGGAAAAATCATGGGGACATTAATCTACAATCCCACAGTGATAGCGGTTAAAGGCAACTACGATCAAGTCAACCGTCTTTGTTCGGAAGTTGGTAATAGCTATGGTTGGGGTTTCGTCAACATTAATCTCCGTCCCTACTATTCCGAGGGTTCCAAAACTCTAGGTTATGAAGTAGCCGAACAGTTAGGTTGGGAATTGCCTGATCATATCGTGGCACCTCTAGCATCGGGTTCTCTGTTCACCAAAATCTATAAAGGCTTTAATGAATTTGTCAAAGTCGGTTTAGTCGAGGACAAAACAGTACGCTTTAGTGGCGCTCAGGCAGAAGGTTGTTCCCCCATTGCTCAAGCCTTCAAAGAAGGTAGAGACTTTGTGACTCCTGTTAAGCCTAATACCATTGCTAAATCCATTGCGATCGGTAATCCTGCGGATGGCTACTATGCCCTAGAGGTCGCCCGCAAAACCAACGGTAATATCGAAAGCGTCACCGATGAGGAAATTATCGAAGGGATGAAGCTCTTGGCAGAAACCGAAGGTATCTTTACCGAAACTGCTGGTGGTACCACGATTGCTGTGCTGAAGAAGCTAGTGGAAGCTGGTAAGATCAGCAGTGACGAGAAAACAGTTGTTTATATCACTGGAAACGGCTTGAAAACCCAAGAAGCGGTGCAAGGATATATCGGCGAACCTTTAACCATCGAGCCAAAATTAGACAGCTTCGAGCGCGCCCTAGAACGTTCTCGTACTTTAGAGCGTCTTGAATGGCAACAAGCTAGCGTTTAGTCGTTAGTTATTTAGCTAGGGCGAAACCCATTTATCATTCATTTATTTTTCAAGCGATCATGACTGTCAAAGTATTAGTCCCCACTCCCCTGCAAAAGTTCACTAACAATCAGGCAACTATCGAATGTGATGGTAGCAATATTGATCAGCTTATCGATGCTTTAGAAAGCAACTGTCCAGGTATCAAAGCTCGTATCTGTGATGAAAGTGGTCAACCTCGTCGGTTCTTAAATCTTTATGTCAACAGTGAAGATATTCGTTTCCTGGAAGGTACAAATACAGCCCTCAGTGATGGAGATGAAGTGAGTATTGTTCCTGCCGTTGCTGGAGGTTAAACCAACAGTTTGATAGATTTCGTAACAGTATATTGGAGGTTAGCTTAAGTGCTAGTCTCTTTTTTTTGTTTTTTAGATTGGTAAACCAATCAACTCGCTTACTTGACTGTTGCTAATCGCATATTTAACTACCCCATTGTTTGTGAGCAACACTTGCAAATAAGTATCTAAGTCAGTATCTGCATCAGATGAATCACTAATCAAATAATGTTCAATCAACATGATTTTAGAAGGAACTAGATCATAAATATGGCTGGTGAAACTAATGATTTCTTTGGTGACATTGGCAATTTTTCGACCAGGATTGTTAGTCAAATCCGTGGCAATGACGATCGCTTTATCCCAGGTAATCCAGTAAACCCGCATACGACACTTGTTAGGCTCACGATCTACTCCTGACTCCCAGGAAAAACCGTATCCACACTATCGGGGATTATCACCTTAAAATCAACCATTTCTACTACAGCCAAGTTGCATTGTGATTCAATAACTAGTTCTAAATTCTCATGATTTATCAATGGTGTCTGGGCTGTATCAGACATATAGCGCTTAGTTAGGTCTTTGCCTCAAATCTTTGCATCAACTAACTGCAAGATCTCGGTGGCAACCCGATCGCATACTCCTACTGTGCCTAAAAGCGATCGCATTTCTTGATAGCCTGTATTAATTTCTTGCTGGATCTGGTCGTTGGATAAGAGTTTAATCGCTTCGGTGGTAATGTTCTCGGCGGTGACGGCTTCCTGCTGCAATTCAGGGACGAGCATGCGTTCTAGCACTAAGTTGGGCGGGGACATCAGGGGAATTTTGAACCCAATTCGACGACCGATCCAAGCCGTTAGGGGATGAATACGGTAGATTACCACCTGGGGAATATTTAAAAGGGCAATTTCCAAGTTAACTGTACCTGATTTCGCGATCGCGAGGTCGGCGGCGGCGATCGCATCGAGGGTGTTACCGTCGATAATTTGTACAGGTAAATGATACTCCGCAACTGTGGCGACGATTGCCGAGCGATAGCTGGATAAAGATATCGGCATTAAAAATTTAACTTCGGGCATCTGCTGGAGAATTTGCTGGGCTGCTGCACACATCACAGGGAGCAGATACTTGATTTCCTGCTGACGGGAAGCGGGTAAGAGGGTCACAATCTGATCTGACAATGCCAGTCCCAGATTTAAACGAGCTTGAGTCTTGTTGGGAGCCTGGGCTATGCGATCTAGTAAAGGATGACCTACCCAAACAGCATTAATATTTTTCTGGCTAAAATACTCATATTCCCGAGGAAAAATTGCCAATAGCTGATCTACCACCTTGGCAATTTTAGAGGCGTTATTTAACATCGGGACAGCCCAATCTTGGGGAGCAATATAGTAGACCACGGGAATCTTAGGCAGGTGCCGTTTAACATAACTAGCCAACGCCAAATTAGATGCAGGATAGTCAATTAAGACCAAGACATCAGGAACGTTTTTCTGGATATATCTTTTGGTTAACTTTTGAATCTTAATGGCGGGGATGACGAAGGGAATGGCTTCAATAAAACCCATCGAACCAATGACTGCGGTGTCCGCCAAGATCTTTACTCCCGCTGCTTTCATGCGATCGCCCCCTAACCCCGCAATTTCCAAGTCAATCTGACGTTTAGCAGCAGCTTGATACAAGGATTTAACCAGCATCGAACCCTGTAAGTCTCCAGAAACTTCCCCTGTACTAATAAAAATTTTCATCGGGATATCCCTAGCAAACATCGGTAAACTAACTGTAGTTTAGACTACCCAAACGGCTACAGGTTGCAAAACCCATAGAACCAAAAAGATTAATCGGCTAAATTGCATGGAATTAGTTGATTTTGCACCTCGGTAGCTTTATATAATGAGGTAGTTCTGGCAAAAGGCTATTGTTAAGTCCCTCAAGTAGTTGAAAAGATGGCTAAAATTTTGAGCAAGAATACTCAAGTTGCATCAGTAGCTTGGATAGCAGCTTGGGCGAAAAATGAGCGCAGTAGATCCCATTCTCTCGGATTTCTTGGCGGTTTAATGG
>JBEANW010000472.1:0-3159 GCA_041165225.1 Cyanobacteriota bacterium
GAATTAGAGTATCGACTCAATTTTGCGATCGCTACCATCACCAGCATTGCTAATTTGGTGGGCAGTCTATTTGGACTGTCGCTGTTTTATCGCACTGGCTATACTTTCCAGGGTTGGAATTGGCAGGAAGCGACGATAGTTTTGGGTCTATTTACCCTATTACAAGGCTTTTCTGCTACTTTTCTCGTTCCTAATTTAAACAGTATTGTCAAGCAGGTTGAACAGGGGACTTTAGATTTTGTGCTGCTTAAGCCGATTAGTAGTCAGTTTTGGTTATCCACTAAGACTATCTCCCCCTGGGGCTTTCCCGATTTACTATTTGGGACAATTTTGATAGCTTATGCGGGCAACAAATTGGGCTTAGCTTGGCATAACTATTTAGCTAGTTTAATTCCTTTGGGTTTTGGGGTGATTATTCTCTACAGCCTGTGGTTTATCCTGGGGGCAACTAGTATCTGGTTTGTCAAGGTTTATAACATCACCGAAGTGCTGCGAGGCTTATTAGAAGCAGGGCGGTATCCCATGGTGGCATATCCTGCAATCTATCGCTTCTTTTTTACCTTTATTGTCCCCGTTGCTTTTTTAACCACTGTCCCCGCTCAAGCCATGCTCCACCGTAGCGAACTTAGCTGGAGTATTGGTGCTGCTATTTTGGCATGTGCCTTGTTTATTTTCTCAGTTTGGTTCTGGCGATTTGCCTTACGTTTTTACACCAGTGCTTCTAGTTAAACTCGCTAGTAATTCAAATTGAATCCAGGAGAGTAGCTCATCAATGAATTGGTAAACGTTGAAGATTTGTATTGCTACCAATTACGACCATCACTAATCCTTTTTTAAGTACTTGTCCTGGACTGGGATTAGTGACGAATTTCCCATCACTGCCAATCGCCAGGACATTAACTCCATAACGTTTTCGCAAATCTAATTGAGCTAAAGTCTGATCATTAAATTCGTCAGGAACTAAAATTTCAACGATGCTGTTTTCCGTATCCAACTGAAACCGTTCTAGAAGTCCAGGTTGAGTTAGGGTGCTGGCTAAGGCACAACCAGCCTCGTATTCAGGAAAGACTACCCGATCTGCCCCAACTCTTCGTAGTACCTTGCCATGAATTTCCGACGATGCTTTAGCAACTACATATTTTACCCCTGCTTCTTTGACATTCAAGGTAGTAATAATGCTTTCTTGAAGATAGTTACCGATCGCTACAATCACGGTATCCATCTCAAAAATCCCTGCTTCCTTAAGAGATTCAGGTTCGGTTGAATCTAGCTGAATTGCATGGGACGCGACTTTTTGAGTTAGAACTTGGGCAACTAATTTTTCATCGATATCTGTAGCCAGAACTTCATGACCCATTTTATGCAAAGAAGTACAGACTGCACTGCCAAAACGTCCTAAACCAATTACAGCGAACTGACGACTGTGGCTGCGGGGATTGGTCAAAAAATTGAGAGGTTTCAAGGAATCTTACCTACAGTAATTTCTACTATTGGCATTTTAATCTATCAAATGTCCCTTCGATTAAGAAGATTGTGAAGATTATTCATGGCGATTTAACCATTTTTTCAGCAGCGGAGATATACTGACTCAGTTAATCTAACTCTATGTTTATTATTTATTTAGACAAACTAAGATAAATTAAGAAATCAATGAAAATACCTTCTCTGTTAATCGCTGCCGTCGGTTTTGTCTCCCTAAATGCGATCGCCCCTGAATTGAGTTCGGCAGGGATAGCTGACAATCTTAGTAATGCTTCTGTAAGTGTTTTGAGCAAGCTGGGATACGACTGCAAAACTGCCAGCGCTGGCGCAATTCTTTGTACCAAGTGCAAAGTGGACGATAATAAGCAAAAGTGCGAGGCTTTTACCTGTGATGCTGTCACTAAAAAATGTCGCCGCAAAACTGCCGAAATTCCCAACCTTCCTGGCTTAAATAACAATGGCTCCGACTCTAATGATCGGATTAAGCTTCCCTCGCTATAATTGATTGCAGATAACATTACTGTAAAAATAAAATCGAAAAATGACTATCTGGGTAAACGAACAAATCGATCCAGGGGGATTGATTTATGCCTGCATTGCCTGTATCAATGAGGATGCCGCTTCTGATTGCCATCAAAACTGGATCAATAATCTGAGCGATGAACAGAAGCAAAATGGTTGGGTTGCCAGTCTGCGGATCGTAGACTCTTGGGATGATGTTCCTGTTAACGCTCTTAAGCTAAGTTTTTAAGGTGGAATGTTAGCTAGCATCGTCAGTAATACATCTAATTTCACGCTCTAATTTCACGCTTTTGCTAAGAACGTGAAGGGCTAAGGACATTGATAATTACCTTTCCCTTAAGGACAGAGAGTAGCTAGTTCTTAGTTATTCTCCGTCATCGGATTCTAGCAACTCTTTTTTAGAAAATCCCCAGGCAAAAAAGATAGCCACGACAGCAATGGTGACCCATTCTGGGATGAGGTAGTCTGGTAGCCCCACTTTGAGCAGCAAACGCAAGCCGACAAAACCAACAGTAATAAACCCTGCATCTTCTAGATAAGTATATTCCTCAAGCCAACGAATAAATAAACCTGCCAGAAAGCGTAGGATAATAATCCCAATTGTTCCGCCCGCAACGATTAGCCAGGTATCTTCAGTAATGGCGATCGCCGAAGTAACGCTATCGAGAGAGAAAGCTAAATCCGTAATGGCAATGGTGGGAATAATTTGCCAGACAGACTTTAAACCCAAGGTTCGGTGGTGATCGTTTTCATCTGGATCAGATGTGAAGTAATTAAACACGAGCCAAAGTAAATAGATTGCTCCTAATAACTCGAACTCCCAGTATTTGATCACCCAGGTAGCGGCGAAGATGAGGGCGATTCTGAGGATATATGCCCCAATCAATCCAATATTTAGCGCCTGACGCTGGGATTCTGGGTCTTTAACACTTTTGGCGATCGCAGCTAAGGCGATCGCATTATCAGCAGACAAGACAGCTTCTAACACAACTAAAACCAGCAGGATCAGATAAACTTCGACCCCCGCGTCAGTAAAATAATCAACTATGTTTTGTATCATTGAA
Source organism: Cyanobacteriota bacterium (assembly GCA_041165225.1). Taxonomy (GTDB): domain Bacteria; phylum Cyanobacteriota; class Cyanobacteriia; order Cyanobacteriales; family Xenococcaceae; genus Waterburya. The sequence continues at coordinate 3,069 of JBEANW010000472.1, forward strand.
TAAATATATTTTTGATTATATTTTTTAAAATTATGTCAAATTATGTTTGGCAGATACTCTCATTCTCTCCTGGTTTCAGCCATTTTTTGAC
>JBEANW010000473.1:0-3470 GCA_041165225.1 Cyanobacteriota bacterium
TTCTTGAGTCGGTACAGTACCTGAGATTGTAACTGTGCCATTTTCGGTATCGACCACCAGAGCGCTAGCTGGAAGGTTAGCTTCTAATTTGCTACGAACTTCACTTGTAAGGTCGTCGTCATCCCTATCTTTAACACTACCGTCATTCATCATGTCATTGCGCTGTTCCCTGGCTCTAATGTCGGCATTAGTTTGATTGCGACGAGTGTCACTAACTGCATCGCCTTGGGTTTCTGATGCCTCCTGAGTGTCGACTGCATTTGGACTATCTTGGGTTGTAGAGGGGGCTTCGGAGCTAGTTCTCGCACTATCACATGCGGTAGCACCAACCATCAATAAACCACTTAGTAAAAATACGCTCAATTTATTCATTTTTATTACTTTTGTTTCCAATGTTTTTAAGAGGAAATTATTTAAAGAGAACGAGTTGATTCATCGCGATGATCGATAATAATCACTTCAGGTTCTTGATCGGGAATTGAAGTAACTCGATTTTCACTGTTAAACTCTTCTTTGACGACGGCTGTATCTGTACGAACATTACTCGCGGGAGCAGGATTTATGACCGTATCGGCTTGTCGATCCAATCTTTCATCAAGGCGATCGCCTGAAGCGACTTCTGCTGTATTACCGACAGGTACATCGTAAACACCATATTCTTCAATATTATGACTTTGGAGAATCTGCTGAGCGCGACTAATTTCTGCTTCTGTACCATCGACAATGACTAAATAGTCACCTTGAGTGACGCGATCGCTATAAACTTGAGCTTGCTCCTCAGGAATCCCTAGTCCCACCAACCCACCAACTAAACCACCAGCAGCGGCACCAATGGCACCCCCCGCAAGGGCGGTTGCTAAGGCTGTTGCTTCTACTCCCGCTAACATAATGGGACCAATGCCTGGAATTGCCAAGGCTCCTAAACCGACTAGTAAACCAGTAACGCCACCCAAAACACCGCCCGTAACGGCACCTGTGCTAGCACCTTCGTCGGCTTTGTTGCCCATGCGATCGTGGTCTTCAACCTCAACATTGGCAATGTCGTTTTCTCGATCTCCATCCCGCGCGATGACGGAAACTTTATCCATGGAAAATCCAGAATCTCTCAGTTCTTCGAGGGCTAATTCAGCTTCTCGACGAGTAGAAAAAACACCCACAGACCTTTTATCTTTTAACACAATAGTTGACTTCCTTTTTTAAAAGTATCTTTGTATCTTTGGTTTATTGCTAACTTTATTTAGTTTGACATTTTGCTTTTAAATACTCATCTACACAAAGAAATATTTCTTCAGAACAAAAAAAGAGCAAATTAACTGCTTGCTCTTTTGGACTTCGAATTCAAGGTTGATTTGAAGTTGACTAACTGCTCAATTCTTTGTCGGTAGGAACTGAAGTAAATTGAGGATATTTTTCGGCAAAATACTGACTTAAAAAGGTGTTCACAGCAGAGAGGATGACTGGAGCTAAAATAAAAGCAATCAAGCCCCTGACTCCAAATCCAGGCACTAAGATTGACGCTAGCCAAAAACATAAACCGTTAACAACTAGGGAAAAAGTACCTAAACTTAAAAGATTAAGCGGTAATGATAAGACTGAGATTATGGGCTTGATACCAGAGTTGACTAAGCCGATCGCTGCCGCCGCAATCAAAGCAGCAGGAAAATTGGCTAATCTAACTCCAGGGAAAATTAGATCAACTACAAGTAAGCTCAAAGCGGTAGCTAACAAAGTTAAAAGTGTTCTGAGCATATTTTCATCCTTATAATTTATATAGGCTAATCTTAAATTCGTTTTAGTTTGGCGAATATCCTCATACTGACTTGATTATTTTTTTTTAGCTTCTGCCTAAAGGAATATTTAAAAATCACATAAAACTAAATTTATTTAAATTTAAAACTAAAATAAAAAGATTAAGCATGATCAAAAACTTTACTCCTTAAGATAGAAGAATATATAGCTTACTTTTAATTAAAATCATGATAAATGTCACAGAAAAGATGTATTTGAAATATGAAAGATTTAACTCAAATTATTTTCGCTATTGTTCTTCCTCCAGTAGGCGTATTTCTATCTGTCGGCATTGGTTCGGCTTTTATAATTAACGTTTTACTAACTCTTTTGGGTTGGCTTCCTGGGGTGATTCATGCTCTTTGGGTAATTAACCAAGAATCAGAAAAATCCAGACTCTAAAATGTAGTCTCGATGACTAGGTGATGAACCGAATTTGCGCTTCTTGTCCTATTCTTGTTCTAATTGGCTCCCAGACAATTTATTTATACCTGGGAGTTTTTGTTACTTATTCTGAAAAACTTCAGTAATCGATTGCCAAAGTAGTTTTAGTTTTTGTTTCAGTTGTCTTTCGCCCCTGGCAACTGCTGTACCCGCTTCGGTTAATTGAGATTCAAACTCAACCCGTTTTTGATCTACTTGAGCGGTAAATTCTTCTGGATTTGCTTGAGCGCGATCATACCAAGTTTTGGCTTCATCTAAATGATGTTTTACTTCGTCGTAGCGATCGCCATAATGTTCGGCTAAATTGGCATCGATGATCGCTAGTTGGGCTTTGAGTTGAGCGTAGCGTTTTTGCAGAAGGGAAACTTCTTCACTATTTCTAACGTTCTCAATTGCAGATTGGAGGGCGGCTTTTACTTTCTCTGAGCGATCAGATTCAACTGCTTGAACCTGTACTAAAGCACCGTCAATTTCTTGTTGTAATTCTGCCTCATTGCTGTCTATTTGGGTCTGTAATTGTTTTACTTCTGCTCGCTCTTGAGCAAAAATTTGCCTTCTAGCACTAGTGACCCCTTCAATTGCCCCTTCAAGGGTTGCCGAAATTTCTTCTTTTATTTCTCCACCTTCTGCTTGAAAAGTTTCAATTGCTGCTGCAACTGCATTTTGAACTAATGTGGCAATTTCTTTTCTACCTTCTTTAGCTTCTAACAAAGATTCAGCAACGGCTGATTTGACGATTTCTTTGATTTTGTCAGTCCTTAATTGCCCTTGCTGTTGAGCTTCTTGCAGGGCATCAAAGATGTCATTTATTTTTGTTGGTGCCATAACTAACTATCCAGGGATATAAATAACTTTTATTTAACTGCTAATATACTGATTTTTGCTGAGGTGCGACATCTGTTAGAAGGTATATTTTGTGAGCAGAAGCGATAAAATCTCATCAAACATTTTATTCGCTCCAAGCTTTTTCATTTCTGGAGAGATTTTCTGATTTTTTGTTGGTCTATTTCAATAACTAGCAACTTAGATTACTACTTAAGCAAGAGGTCTATTGAATTAAGCAAGTTTAAACTGTTGAAAGTAACTTGATCGAGAGAAGTTAATCATGAAAATATTGATGGTAGGAGCAACCGGAAAATATGCCAGCCATGTAATCCCAGAATTAAAACAACGAGATGTGACAATTCGTGCCTTGGTGCGGAACAAAGATAAGATCGATATGGCACAGCAGCAGGGCG
>JBEANW010000474.1:0-2534 GCA_041165225.1 Cyanobacteriota bacterium
TCAACTAGGAGAAAAAATCGCGCCAAATTTACTTAAGGATTTGTTATTGAGTTTAGTAGTTGCTTCTTTTTTGGGAGTAACCGCTGCTTTTATTGCCGAGTCTATGGATGAGCGCATTAATGATCCCCAGGCATTGGCTCGTCAGACCACCATTCCCATCTTAGGGGTGACTCCTGAATTATCCCTATCCAATCTTTTTCAGCCTCGGATGCCTTTTTTATCGACCGCTCCTACTGCTGTTTCGATTAAAGAAGTGATTCAGTGGCAACCTTTTCGAGAAGCTATTGATGTAATTTATGAAAACTTTAAACTATCTTGCATCAATTCTTCCTTGAAATCTGTAGCCATAACTAGTGCGATCGCGGAAGAAGGAAAGACCACCTTTATCTTGGGTTTGGCTTTTAGTGTTGCTCGTCACCAGCAAAGAGTATTAGTAATTGATGCCGATCTTCGCAGACCAAGTTTGCATAAACCTTTTGAGCTACACAATCAGAATGGTTTAGCTGATTTTTTGGCAGGAGAAATTGAGCGACCGATTATTCAACAAGTAGCTTTTCTAGGAGAGACTATCAATGTAATTTCCTCTGGCTCCAAGTCTCAAGATCCCGTCAAACTACTTAGTTCTGCTAAACTGCGGGATTTTATTGACCAACAGAAGCATAATTATGACCTAATTTTGGTTGATACTCCTCCTGTACTGGGGATGGTAGATGCAATTAAAGTTGCTTCTATTTGTGACAGTTCTCTGTTAATGATGCGCTTGGAAAAAGTTAAAGCCTCTGAAGTTATGGAAGTTGGCGCTCTGCTCGCTAAGTTCAATGTTCTAGGCATAGTAGCGAATGGCTCTAAAGAGGTAGCTACGCAACACAAAATGCCATCAACCTATCTACTGCCCCAGCAAGTTTAATCATTTGATTCTCTAACATTAGGTAAGAAATAGTCATGACAGCAAATATTGTACTTCAAACTTCTAAAGTACTCACCTTAGATCTAAAATCATCTAATATTCACAGCTATTTACCTAGCTGTGAACTGAAGTGGCGACAAAAAAATCTTTGGGTCAAAAGTGTTTCTAGTAATGCAAACTATAGTTTTCCAGCGTTAACTAGGAAACAATGGTTGGAAAATTGTCTGCACAATTCTTGGATCAAAAGAGTATGTGTTGATCTAGAGTTGGGGGAACAAGGAATTAAACTTTGGGCTGATACCTGTAAAACAGCGGAAATGCCAATTTTTGTGCGGATTAACTCTAATAGTGAGTTGCCGAATTGTTGTCAGACTAATTACTGGCGAGTTAAAAGAGTTTTCGATTGGTTAGCTGCTTTAATTCTAATCATGGTATTGGCTCCGTTGATGTTATTGATAGCTTTACTGATTAAAATAACTACTCCTGGTTCAGTGTTCTTCTCTCAGTGGCGAGTAGGCGAAAGGGGCAAACTGTTTAAAATTTATAAGTTTCGTACTATGCATGTTGATGCGGAACAAAAGCATCAGGAACTAATGGGCAATCAGCATGGGTTGCACAAATTAGAGCAAGACCCTCGGGTTACTTTTTCGGGCAGATTATTACGTAAATCTAGTCTGGATGAACTCCCCCAATTATTTAACGTTTTGCGGGGGGAAATGAGCTTAGTTGGTCCTCGACCTTGGGCTTTATATGATGCTCTGCGTCTTGAGGATAACAATAAGAAAAGACTCAATGCTCTGCCAGGAATCACTGGAGCTTGGCAAGTTGAGTCTCGCTCTCAACTATTGGATTTAAAAGCTGTTACTAAATGTGATTTGGAATATTTATCTGGTTGGTCTTTGATTGGGGACTTAAAAATTCTGCTGTTAACTATTCCCAAAGTTCTAACTGGTTCTGGTGCTTATTAAAATGCTAATTCGTCCAAAAATTCCAATTTATATCCGTAAATTGCTTAGAGCCACTAGTTTCTGGCAAGATAATAAAGTTATTTTCCGAGAATTCAAGCACTTCCGCGCGATCGCAATTATCGCCCTAACTTGCACTTTACTTGCTGCTTTTTTTGAAGGAACTACCGTGGGTCTAATTGCCTCTTTTTTACAGGTCTTGACTACCCCTGAAAAGCCCCCCATAGAAACTGGAATTGCCTGGTTTGATACTAGTTTATTGGCAACTAAAGCTTCCCCCGAAGGAAGAATTTATCGCTTGTCGGCTTTTATTTTGGTGGCAATTTGGGTGCGAACGCTCTTGAATTACTTTGGACTGTACCATTCTAGGTTGGCACAATCTAATTTGTGCGATCGCATTCGTACAAGATTATTTGAGCAATTGCAAAGCTTGAGTCTAAGCTATTATTCCACCAGCCGTTCTGGAGATTTAATTAATAGCTTTACTACTGAAATCGCCCACATCAAGCAATTTTTTAATATATTTTCAGCTTTAATCACCAAAAGTTCAACACTAGTTGCTTATGTCGCCTCCATGTTTTGTTTATCTTGGCAACTTACTTTAGCAGCTGTAGCACTATACCTACTTCTTTCTGTTGGTCTATCTTATCTTATTGCTCGTG
>JBEANW010000475.1:0-5188 GCA_041165225.1 Cyanobacteriota bacterium
GCCTTCAGGCGATCGCGATCATCGGCAATATCATGTAAAACATCTTCCAGATCCGTCAAAAACCGAAAAAGTCGGTAGGGATCGGCAGATAATTCAGTTTCGGGGGGATAATAAGCTTCTCTGGTACAGTCATCAAGCACAATCCAGTTTTCACATTCAGGATTAGCTTGGGTCAGGCGATCGTTATGGGCGGTTGATTGAGACATAGAATTTTAGTTCAAGTAGTTAGATCAGAAATTAAGTTCAGATCTTGTTTAAGTTGCTTGTTGTGATTGGGTGTAAGTGAGGGATTGTAATTCCTAGACAATGTAAATCTCTATCTCAGGAAAACTTAAGGTTTAGGACGTAATATAATTACTGTCAACAAAAAACACTTTAACTTTACAGAAAAACTTTACAGAAGAATCATGAAACTAAACTATCTTGCTACTATTACTGCTGCTTCAATTCTAACTATTGGTGGGACTGCTTTTTTCACTGATTTTGCTACTGCATCTACATTTTCTGGTACAGCTACTATTGTTGCAGGCAGTCCCTGTGCGGCAGCAGATCCTTGTGCAGCGGTAGATCCTTGTGCGGCAGTAGATCCCTGTGCAGCGGTAGATCCTTGTGCGGCAATCAAGACTAATCCCTGTGCAGCGGTAGATCCCTGTGCAGCAGTAAATCCCTGTGCGGCGGTAAATCCCTGTGCAGCAATCAAGACTAATCCTTGTGCAGCGGTAGATCCCTGTGCAGCAGTAAATCCCTGTGCAGCGGTAGATCCCTGTGCAGCAGTAGATCCTTGTGCAGCAGTAGATCCCTGTGCAGCGGTAGATCCCTGTGCAGGAAAGTAAATTTCCCTTTCTTGGTAATCAATAGTTAATTTCTTTTCTCACATCGGGCAATCATAATCATTTATGGTTGCTCTATTTTTTATTAAAAGCTTAGAGCTTATAACTTATAGCTTATAGCTATTGCGAAGCCTTTATAAATAAATCATGAAAACGATCAACTTTAGCCAATGCAAGTTTAAATTAGGATTATCGATCGCGATCGCTTTAAATGTTGTTTTAAATATCTCTAGCTGCCAAGTTTCTCAATCTGCCAATTCATCCCCTCTAACTCAACAAGAATGCGAAACAGACGGTTCTTTTGTCTTTATTCCTTCAGGGGAATTTATGCAGGGTAGCGATCGCACAGAAAGAGATTATGCTTATCGGATCTCGGCGGAGGCGATCGGCAAAACCCCAGCGGGTATTCAGCAAGCAGAACAAAAGTTGCGCCAAACAGGATGGTTTAATGGGGAAAGCGATCGCCAAACTAAATCGATATCGAGTTACTGTATTAGTCGTAATTTGGTGACGAACCAAGAGTATCAAGAGTTTATTCAAGCAACCAATTATCCCGCGCCAGATATCACCGAGGCAGAATATCAACAGCAGGGATTTCTGGTACATCCTTACACCAAAGTGCAAGAGTTTCTCTGGAAAAATCGAACCTACCCGAAAAATGAGGCTCAACATCCAGTGGTCTTAATTTCTTATGACGATGCCTTAGCTTATGCCGACTGGAAAGGACAACGAACAGGAGTAACCTATCGCTTACCAACAGAATCAGAATGGGAAAAGGCAGCTAGAGGAGCATCAGGCAATTATTTTCCTTGGGGTAATGATTGGCGCTCTGATGGCACAAATTCCGCTGGCAGTGGCTTGAATTATACTAACGAGATTGCTACTTTCCCCCTCAGTAGAAGCGTGTATGGGGTAGAAGACATGGCAGGTAACGTCTTTGAATATACTTCCACTCTCGAACAGCAAGGAAGTCGTGTGGTCATGAAGGGCTGTGGCTGGGACGATTTTCCAGGGTTTTGTCGTGGAGCCTATCGCCACACTCGTCCTGTGGATTCCCGTCATATTTTATTTGGTTTTCGGCTGGTTAAAGAATCATAATTTTCGCTGATCCTCCTTCATTAAACACTTGGCTTGTCCTTTTCCCCTTTCCCCTTTCCCAATCTCATTTAGGACATTAATTTTGCACAACTACTTAACTATTTTATTTGCCATTATCAATCCTGACAGTCAAAATGGTGAAACTTTTACTGCGCTTTTCACGTGAGTAGACCACAATGATTAGATTACTAAAAGCTAGAAGCTATAAGCTAGAAGCTATAAGCTACCGACTAAAGGAGCATAGATGAAAATTTTAGTTACGGGGGTAGCTGGCTTTATTGGTTTTCACTTGGCCAAAAAATTGCTGGAGTCAGGAAATCAAGTATACGGGGTTGACAACCTTAATAACTACTATGATGTTGGTCTAAAGCAAGCTCGTCTCGAACAACTATTACCCTATCCCAGATTTACCTTTGAATATCTCGATATTAGCGATCGCTCTTTAACAGCAAATTTATTTGCAGCAGGGGATTTTGAGGTGGTAGTGCATCTAGCAGCCCAGGCAGGGGTACGTTATTCTTTAGAAAACCCCCACGCCTATGTCGATAGTAACTTAATCGGCTTTACTAACATTCTGGAAGGTTGCCGTCATAGCGCCATACAACATTTAATTTTTGCTTCTTCTAGCTCGGTATATGGCAAAAATACGCAAGTTCCTTTTTCCGTGGAGGATCGCGTAGACACTCCTGTGTCCTTGTATGCTGCCACCAAAAAAGCCAATGAGCTGATGGCTCATGCCTATAGTCATCTCTATCAGATTCCCACTACAGGGCTACGTTTCTTTACGGTATATGGCCCTTGGGGTAGACCAGATATGGCCTATTATAAATTTGTTAAAGCGATCGCTGAGGATCAACCCATCGATGTCTATAATTACGGCAAAATGATGCGGGATTTCACCTATATTGACGATGTTGTCACGGGAATAATTAAACTGATTCCCCACCGAGCCAAATCCCGTCCTCCCTATAAGATTTACAATCTAGGTAATAATAATCCTGTAGAGCTACAAGAATTTATTGCCACCATTGAAACTTTGATGGGAAAAACAGCCCAGAAAAACTTTTTGCCGATGCAGCCAGGGGATGTGATTACTACCTATGCAGATATAGAGGAATTGATGACTGATATTGGCTTTGCACCAGCCACCTCGATTGCTCAAGGGTTAGCCAATTTTGTTCACTGGTATCAGTCATATCATACGTCTAATGTGGATTCGCTTAGTTCAAATAAACTTGTTCGTAGCTTTTAGCTTTCAGCCTTTAGCTTTACAGCCATTTTTAGCTGAATAGACTACGTTTTGAATTAACTTGTTTGTCCTAGCTGACTTCTGTACGGACGTTCCATGGAACGTCTCTACTTCATCAAAATAGTCTGGTCATATCGCTATATTCAATTAATAACTGCTCATTGCTTATATATACTTCATCCTGTTGCGGATTCCAGAGTAATTCAAACTTAAGCACCGAGTCTTTTTCCATCCTGCTTAGTTTAGTCAGTTCTTCAACTAACTGTTGCTTGGTGTTAATGGATTGAAACAAAGGAGCAGAGTGAGAGGTGCAAAGAATTAGGGTGACGACGACGTAGCTATATCCTTCTTGATAACCACTGTTACTACTAACGTTGCGATTATAACTAATCAAACTCGGCGTTTTATCGGTAAATTTATTTCTTTCTTGGTGGGAAATAAAATCAAATTCTGATTCGACTTTTTCTAGAGGCAGAGCGATGGAATCATAACTAATATGTGTCCAATGTTCCTGTTCAATCAACACCGCCACAGTTTGGTGCATCAGATCAACTAAATCGTAATCTGCATTTAGATGAGTCACGGCACTCACTCGACTTAGCTCCTGTCTCAACTGGCTGGCGGGAGGAGAAAAAGCAATTTGTAGCTTGGATACTGTAGCTTTATCAGCTTGATTAATATCTACTTTTGTTGGCGAAACTGGCTCTACTGGATCGATCGCTTCGGGAAAGTCCTCTTGGCGATCGCTATTTAAAATATCCTCAGATTCATCGGGCTTGATCAACAGCATCCGATAGAACAAAAACAGCGGATAAAAGATACCTAACGGGACAAAAAACAATAGCAAGAACAACAATGAAAGCTGCCTCATGAAACCTGCTGAGGATTTTTCCTGCTCTGAATCACTAGCTGGATCATCTGTATTATCTGCCAGAAGTACACTTAGGGGTTCACTGGCTTTCTGTTGCTTAGGAGCTGATGATACTGCTAAATTTCCTTGAGTATTTTGACCAACGATCTGCGCCTTCTCCGCAGTTACTCCCTGGAGTAAACTATGACTGTGTTGCCCGTCGTCAGGAGTTGACCCATTCTCTAATGATGACAGGGAATGCTCAAATGCCCCTGGGAGAGATATCGCCTCACTCCTGGATGAACTTACGCCGTAAGCGATAGAAGTTAACAATATAACAGTAAAAAACCTAAAATTAGCAGGACTTAAAATTTTGGATTGAGACACTCTTAAATATATTTAGTGAGAAATTTTTTATTGATACAATATTACATTACTTGATTTATTTCCACCTTCATAATTCTCTATCGCTCATAGTATTTAAACTATTTAAATTACTTTCGCCCCTGAAGGATTGATCGCCAGCGATCGCACTTGAGCTTCAACTCCCTTGCTGCTCCAGGCTGTCTTCATTGCTGTCACTACCTGTTCTGCCTTCTCGGGACTAGTTAACGCGAGCAAGGTGGGGCCAGCACCACTAATTACCATGCCATAAGCCCCAGCAGCCAGAGCCGCCTGCTCTACTTCCTGATAGCCAGTAATCAGTTCTTGACGATAAGGTTGGTGTAATTTATCAGCCAAAGCAGTTTTGAGCCATGAAGAATTATTGGTTTCTAAAGCTCTAATTAATAGTCCCATACGAGAAATATTAAAAATTGCATCACTGCGACTATATTCGGCGGGCAAGACTGAACGAGCTTCTCTGGTAGACAATTCAAAATTGGGAATAGCCACAATGGGAATAATATCCTGATGCCAAGGAATGGGGCTAATTTGCCATTCTCCTCGATCCTCCACCGACAACAAACAATTACCCTGTAACGCTGGCACTACGTTGTCTGGATGACCTTCAATGGCGATCGCCATTTCCATAATTTCCCACTGATTGAGGGGATTTCCTGCTAGACTATTTGCCCCCATTAACCCCCCGACGATTGCTGTGGCAGAACTGCCTAAACCTCTTGAGAGAGGAACTCCCAACTTAATCGTAATTTCTAGGGG
>JBEANW010000476.1:0-6497 GCA_041165225.1 Cyanobacteriota bacterium
GTCTTTGAAGTAAATAACGGCTCAAGACTGAATGATTGAAAGATCGCGACACCAAGCCACAAAAGATGCTCTAGCCCAGTTAGACTATGATACCCACTTCATTCACTGTCGTTGGATGGCATACGCCCTTAATCTAGCCCAAATTGCAGGAGATTTAGGAGAAGTCCCAGTCGGGGCAGTAATTATCGATCGCCAAGGAAACCTCATTGCTGAGGCAGCTAACCGCAAAACAAGGGAACAAGACCCCACCGCCCACGCCGAGATTCTAGCAATTCGTGCTGCGACCAAAATTATTCAGAGTCCTTATCTACCAGACTGTACTCTTTACGTAACCCTCGAACCCTGTCCCATGTGTGCGGGGGCGATTATTCACTCCCGCTTAGGCTTGCTAGTTTATGGTGCTGATGACCCGAAAACTGGAGCTGTGAGGACTGTTGCCAATCTGCCAGATAGCTATTGTTCTAACCATTCCTTAAAAGTATTGGCAGGAATTCAAGAGAGATCCTGTCGTCAACAATTACAAACTTGGTTTAGTCACCAGAGGTAAATGAGTTACTAGCAACTTTAGTAGTTTCGAGCAAAAAAACGTTTAACATTAACGAAGCTCTTTTATTTCCAGCCTCATCAATAATGTGCCGACTATTAGGTTATCTGGGTTCTTCAATTCAACTAGACCGTATATTGCTCAAGCCAGAACACTCATTAGTTGTTCAAAGTTATCAGCCGCAAGAAATGACTGCGGGATTACTAAATGCCGATGGTTTTGGGATTGGATGGTATGCTGAAAATCTGTCCTCTGACCGTCAACCCTATACCTATAGAAATGTCTTGCCCATCTGGAATGATGCTAACTTGCCCCAATTGGGACGCTACATTAAATCATCATGTTATCTAGGCTATGTGCGGAGTGCGACTTCTAATCTCTCGGTCGACATCATCAATTGCCAGCCATTCTCCCACCAGAATTTGTTATTTGTGCATAATGGCTTTATCGATGATTTTCGCAAAACTCTTTACCGACCAATTCGGAATGAACTAGATGATTTTGCCTACCAACGTATTGAAGGGACTACGGATTCAGAACATATCTTTGCCCTAATCGTTAACGAATTTGAGATCAACCACGAGATAAGCTTACAAGAGGCTCTAGGTAATACCATTAAGCGCCTGATAAAATTAGCTGAGACAGATAAAATTGCTTTTTCTGCCAATATTGTTTTGAGTAACGGTATGGAACTAGCTGCTTCCCGCTACTCCAACCGCGAAGCCAGTCCAACCTTATACTATATAAGAGATCATTCCTTATCAGATGGAGTGATCATCGCCTCAGAACCAATGTTTGAGGCTAATTGGATTAGCTTTCCCGAACAGAGTCTAATTGGTGTAGGAGAAAATCTTGAAGTCAGCGTCAATTCAATCTTGTAGACATTCAGTGGCGATCGCTCTTACCAAAACGCGATCGCAGACTCTAGATCTCCTGACTCAGATTGATGAATCATTATTTTGCTTACAGGTTCATCCAGAATTTAGCCCCATAGGTTGGCACTTTGGTCATATTGCTTTTACTGAAGCCTATTGGGTTCTAGAACACTTAGCTAATCTATCTTCCAGCTTTTCCCCAGCCTATCAACGTTTGTTTGCTGCCGATGGACTCCCTAAACAAGAGCGTCAAAACTTACCTGCCATTGCAATTATTAAACAGTATCTCCAGGAGGTTAGAAACCAAACTTTAGATTATTTAGAAACTGCTCCTATCCCCCAACAAGAAAGACTTTGGCGCTGGCTAATTCAACATGAAAGCCAACACTGTGAAACCATCTCATTTCTGTGGCAGCTAGCACAACAGCGTCATTTTGCCATAGCTAGCCTGAAAAATTCTCCAAATAAAGTCCCCAGCAATACTAACATTACAGAAATGGTCAAGGTGGCAGGAGGAGAATTTACCATCGGTAGTGATTCGGTAGAAGCCTTAGATAATGAACGCCCTGCTCATCAGATCTATCTAGATGCCTATTGGATAGATCGCCATCCCGTTACCTGTAGACAATATGCTCAATTTATGGCATCAGGGGGCTATCAAACAAGACAATACTGGAGTGCAGCAGGTTGGCAATGGTTGCAACAACATCCCGTTAATCAGCCTCTGTATTGGTCTAATCACGTCGATTGGTTAGATCATCCTGTGTATGGCGTAAGTTATTACGAAGCAGAAGCCTATGGTAATTTTGTGCAAAAAAGATTACCCACCGAAGCAGAATGGGAAAAAGCAGCGTGGGGAGCATCCCTGAATGGCAACCATAGTCGTTTAATTGGTCAGACTACTCCCATCAATACCTATACTGAAACTAGCCAGTCTGGTTGCCAGGATATGTTAGGCAACGTTTGGGAATGGACAGCTTCTTGGTTTGCTGGTTATCCAGGATTTATCCCCTATCCTTATCCAGCTTACTCAGAAGCATATTTTGATGGTCAGCATCGAGTTTTGCGGGGGGGCAGTTGGGCAACCAGTAGCGCTGGTTTGAGAACCAGTTTTCGCAACTGGTATCATCCTCAAGTTAGACAGGTATTTGCAGGATTTCGCTGTGCTAAAGATTCAGTGCTGCCTATTTAACCTCCCCCATGATCAATTTCTAAAGAGTTACAAAATCGTGTTCAACAAGCTGTGAGGCATCAATACAAAAAAAGCCCTGCTGAACAACAGGGCTTAAAACAACAACTTAAAAAACTAACGAGTTTTAACGAACAGTATCAGCCAATTGATCTACACGAATTGGTTTGATAAAGTACATTTGGATTAATTCTACACCATTAGAAATGTAGAGGGGTAATTTCCGCAACAGTTTGATGGGTGCAGGAGCATTAGAACTGGCGATCGCACCTAATTTTTCATTATTAGCAATACAAGTTTCTAAGCGCCGATAGAAATCAGGATGTTCTACATCCAACACCACAGGAAAGACTCGACCAGCAGTAGCATTGGTTTCCTTAATGACGTGCTTGTCATATTCCCGCGCATCTAAACCTAAAGACTCGTAAAAATGCGATCGCTGTACATCATTGAGGTACATGGTCGCAAACACAGAAAGCAGGAAGAAGCGACTCCATAACCTAGCTTTAAGATCATTCAAAAACTGAGGCTGAGATTTCATGATGGCATCGAAGAAATCACCATGACGGTTTTCATCCTGGCACCAGTTTTCAAAAAAGCTGAAGATGGGATAAATTTCGTTCTCAGGATGCTGTTGCAGATGACGGAAAATGGTGATGTAGCGCCAGTATCCAATCTTCTCAGAAAGATAAGTGGCGTAGAAGATAAATTTAGGCTTGAAAAAAGTATATTTACGGCTCTTAGTCAAAAATCCTAAATCGAGAGAAAGATTAAAGTCAGACAATGCCTTATTCAAAAACCCAGCATGACGAGCTTCATCTCTTGCCATCAAAGTAAAGATTTCCGCCAATACGGGGCTACGATCCTTTAAACGTCTGCCCAACTCCTTATAAAGCAAGAAGCCTGAAAATTCAGCAGTACAAGAGCGTTCTAGAAACTCGATAAACACCTTGCGCGTCTCACCACTGATGCTATCCCAAGACTTTTGAAACTGCTCATCCCTGACAAAATGATGGCGGTTATAGTCAACGCGAAACTCTTCTAGAATTGCTTGAAGTTCGTCTTCGTTGAGGGAGATGTCCATGGTGGCCATCTCTTCAAAATCGGTTGTATAAAAGCGAGGGGTGAGAATAGTCTCTTCCGCAGGAGATTTGACTCCAGGGCGTGCTTCCTCAAACTGCGGTTTTTTAAGGCTGTCTACCATTATTAATACTTAAACTTGTTTCTATTAAAGTAATCTGCGACTTCAAGTTGCTATCACCAGATGCTACTAGGTACTTATTCTCTAATAGTTAGCAGGTCTTTCAACAATCTGTTAACGAATGTTTACTACTAAGGATTTGATGCAGCAGATAAAGAGCAAGCAAATTGCCAGAGATCAACTTCAATGTCAATCTCTGGCAATCTTGGGTAATTTTAAATTCTAATGATCGAACTAATTATAGCTAGATCAACTATGATTCCGTCGTTGCTCCTGCTGTCTCGGTTGCGGCGGCTTCCGCATCTTCTGACTCGGTAGGTTTTGCAGGTAATACGATAGAAACAGCAGTACGTTCGAGATCATCTAGAGCTACTGCGCCATCAGGTAATACAATTTCTCCTACATGAAGGATCGTGCCAATTTCAAAGTTGGTAATATCAACCTCAATCGACTCAGGAATACTATCCGCAGCACAGGCAATCTTTAGTTCCGTCATGCTTTGATCGACAATACCGCCTTCTTTCGTGCCAGCAGCTTTACCTGTTAAGACCACAGGCACCACAATCTCTACCTGCTGCTTGGCGGAAACGGTGAAAAAACTCAGGTGATGTAAAGTTCTTTTCCAAGGATGAGCCTGAACTTCTCGGATCAAGGCTTTCCCTTTCCAAGAAATATCAGGAATCTGGAGATCGATCAAAGTATTATTGACCGCTGCATCTCTTAACAACATCTGCGCTGCTTTGGCAGGAATTGTTAGAGAAATAGATTTCTCCCCATCATGACCGTATAAAGCGGCAGGAATTAATCCTTCACGGCGTAAAGCTCTGGGTTTACTCCCTTCTTGACGGGATTGGCATTCTACTGAAATGTTCATAGTCTTTGGTTGAATTGATAGTAACTAAATTATTGATACGGTAATACGTTTGGCATTGGCGACAAGCTAACAAAAATTATCAGCTTCTTCTTTGACCATGAGGGAGCAGCCTACTCAACAGGAATGCCATCGGCATCCAGCAAAGCTCTTTTGGGACCATGAATAGGATCTTCTACAATGATGGTCTGGTCGCGGCCTGGCCCTACAGAAACAATCGCGATGGGAACTTTCATTAATTCCGCTAGATACTTCAGATAAGCCAAAGCTTTCTTCGGTAAATCTCCTAGAGAACGACAGCTTGTCGTGTCTTCTTGCCAACCTGGTAAGGTTTTATAAACAGGCTTACAGTTAGCAAAGTAACTAGCATTCGTCGGAAAATGATTGCAGATTTCCCCATCAATTTCGTAAGCGACACAGACCTTAATTTCTTCCAGCTCGTCTAGTACGTCCAGCTTGGTAATGGCGAGGCAATCCAAACCATTGATTCTGACTGCATAGCGACCGATCACCGCGTCAAACCAACCGCAGCGACGACGGCGACCTGTAGTCGTACCAAATTCTGCCCCTAAGTCCCCCAATAGCTGACCAACCCGATCATTAAGCTCTGTGGGGAAAGGACCTTCTCCCACACGAGTTGTATAGGCTTTCGCCACCCCAATTACCCGATCAATAGTAGTGGGACCGACTCCAGCGCCAACACAAGCTCCCCCTGCGATGGGATTAGAAGAAGTTACATAAGGATAAGTACCATGATCTAAATCGAGTAAAGTTCCTTGAGCTCCTTCAAACAGAACATTTTTTTTCTCTTGTAGTGCTTCATAAATTTTGAGAGAACTATCGACGACAAATGGCTTGAGATATTCAGCGTACTTTAGATACTCTTCAATTACTTTCTCTGGGTCTAAAGGAGGTAAATTATACAGTTTTTCTAAAATTACGTTTTTATAGTTAATTGTCCAGCCTAGCTGTTTATGGAGATGTTCCGAGTTCATTAAATCTAAAACTCGAATCCCCGTCCGCTCTGATTTATCTGCATAGGTCGGCCCGATTCCTCTGCCAGTAGTGCCAATTTTATATTCGCCTCTACTTTCTTCCGATGCCTGATCGATCTTGCGATGATAGGGCATCGTTACGTGGGCTGTTTGGGATATATGCAAGTTATCTACTGTCACGCCCAAAGCTTTAAGCTGCTCTATTTCTTCGATCAACACTTGAGGATCGATTACTGTCCCAGAACCAATAATACATTCTGTACTGGGGTACAGAATTCCTGAAGGAATTAAATGCAGTTTAAAAGTTTGTCCAGCTACAACAACTGTATGCCCTGCGTTTACTCCACCCTGGGAGCGAACCACGACATCTGCCGAGCGACTAAGTAGATCGGTTATTTTTCCTTTTCCTTCGTCACCCCATTGGGCGCCGATCACGATAACATTAGCCAAGAGTTTATTTGGAAGCTAAAGTTTACACAAACTCCTATTATGGTGATTTGTCGTCCACAATGTCAACAGATTTCGGTTAAGAAGTTAGAAAAGTATGGAACTGCTGCAACAAGTAAGAATTATTGACCCCTCCCAAGAGATAGATCGCTGGGCAGATTTGTTGATTGTCGACGGTAAAATCAAGCTTATCGACGATCGCATCGCTAATTATCCTGCTGAGACTTCAATTATCCAGCCTTCAGGCTTAGTTTTAGGGACGGGACTGATAGATCTTTATAGCCATAGCTCAGAACCAGGAAACGAAACCAGAGAAACTTTATTTCAGCTATCTCAAGCAGCCTCGTCAGGTGGTTTTACTCAGATAGGAATTCT
>JBEANW010000477.1:0-10727 GCA_041165225.1 Cyanobacteriota bacterium
AACCCCCGTTCCATAGGATTCAGTCGTATCTTGAGCTAATTCTGACTCATCAGCAGTTAATGGATCATTTTCAATTTGCCTAGCTTGATCGTTCATCATCTTAAACCTCTTTCTTTGGTAAATCTTTAACTGCTGGGCCATGAATTACTTCGCCATCAAAGTTAAAGCGAGCGCCATGACAAGGACAATCCCAGCTCTTTTCTGCATTGTTCCAGCCCACAATACAAGCTAAATGAGAACATACGGCAGAAACTGTATGAAGATTCCCTGTCTCATCTCGATAGGCGGCAATTTTTTCGCCCTTAACCGTTATGACTTTACCTTCATTACTTTTAACATCGGCAACGGAGGAAGTAAGACCCTTCAAGCGATCGCCAACCCAATGGGTTCCGACATTGATGTTTTCCTTGATTGACTGCGGAGTTAAAAAAGGCGTGGCGCGGGTTGAATCATAAAGTTCAGTCCCAGGATTGGTCTTGCCTAAAACTAGATCCCTCAGTAGCATGCCTGAAAGAGTACCGTTGCTCATACCCCAAAGACTAAAGCCAGTTGCTACATAGATATTTTCATCAAAGGGGGTTAGCTTCCCAATGTAAGGTAGCTTATCAAAGCTAACCATATCCTGAGTTGACCAACGATAATCAAAAGTATCGATGCCAAAATTGGTGCGAGCGAATTGTTCTAACTTCAGATAACGCTCTTCAGTATTTGAGACCGTCCCTACTTTGTGTCCGCCGCCGCCGATCAGCAAGAGAAGACCATCTTGATAGGGTGTAGTACGGATTGAATTATAGTCTTTGCCAGAGCCGATAAACATGCCCTGTGGTGCTTGGGAAGAATCAATCCGCGCACCAATAATATAAGAGCGCTTAGGATAGGTTTTGGCAAAATAAAGTCCGCGATCAAGAATTGGTAGATGAGTTGTAATGAGGACTTTTTGCGCTCTGAGTGTTCCTTTGTCAGTAATTACCTGGCAAGGATTATTTTGTTCGACTGTTTCAACTTTTGTATTCTCAAATAAATAGCTGTTATCACTAGGAATACTTTTAGCCAGATGCAGTAAGTATTTACGAACGTGAAACTGTGCCTGATTCTCAAATTTGACTGCTCCTGCAATCGGAAAAGGCAGAGATGTTTCTTCTACAAGGGACGCTGGTAACCCTAGTTTCTTGGCGGCTTCTACCTCGGCTACGATTTTACTGAGCTTATCGGTTGTGTCAGCATAAGTATAGTTACTCTGACGGCTAAAGTCGCAGTCGATTTGTTCTTCTTCCACTAAAGTAGCAACCTGAGCGATCGCCTCTTCGTTTGACTCACCATAAAGACGTGCTTTTTCTTCGCCAAATTTATCGATCAATTCAGCATAGATAAGTTGGTGCAGTGAGGTTAATTTTGCTGTTGTATGTCCACTAACCCCTTTAGCTACACGTTTAGACTCAATTACAGCGACAGATAGCCCTGAGCGCTTAAGCAACACGGCAGCAGTTAATCCTGCAATACCAGCGCCAACAATAGCAACATCCACTGATAAATTATCAATTAAAGGGGGAAAATCAGTTTCAGGAGTTGAATCAATCCAGAAAGATACAGGCTTTTCAGATAGCTGAGTCATGAACAGTTTTTAGATTTTTAGAGTTTAAATTACCCTATCTAGAATATTGAACATACCGTTGCTATTCATCTGTCTTAGGAAGTAGAGATAGTCAATACATCTTTAGAAATGGTATTTGGGCTGTGGGTACTCTATCCTGGTTATTTGGCATTAGCGATCGCCTAATCGCTATTTTGACTGATAGTAACTAACTAAGAATTGGAATCAAGTTGATAATTAGGAGCTAATTCCGTTGCGGATCTTTCCTCGGTAGTAACGCGATCGCTTCGGAAACTAGCTGTTTTGTGGTTATCTCCAGAGTCTCCATCTCCAGAGTCTTTATCTTTTTTGAGGTAAGATTCAAGACTTTTGATCATGATATAGAGAGAAGGTACTAAGAACAGACTCAAGACTGTAGCAAACAACATGCCGCCAAACACCGCTGTACCCAATGACCAACGACTAGATGAGCCTGCACCAGTAGCCACAACTAAGGGAAAGAAACCAATCAAACTGGAGATGGCAGTCATCAAAATGGGTCGAAAACGTTCTTGTCCTGCCTTAATTGCTGCCTTAACAATATTTAGCCCTTGTTCTCTTAGTTGATTAGCATACTCCACAATTAGAATCGCGTTTTTACTAGCTAACCCAATTAACATCACTAATCCCACTTGAACGTAAACATCATTGTTGATGATCGGCCAAATACTACCAGCTTGTAGAATATTTGCCCGTACCCAAATAGCGGCGATCGCTCCTAACACCGCCAAAGGTACAGTCAGGATAATAATAAATGGATCTACATAGCTTTCGTACTGGGCAGCTAAAACCAAGAATGCCATTAATAAGCCCATACCAAAGATCACTACTGACTGTCCCCCTGCCGATTTTTCTTCCAAGGCTGTCCCAGTCCATTCATAACCCAAACTGGCAGGTAGGATTTCGGCTGCCACCTCTTCAATTGCCTGAATTGCCTGTCCTGTACTAAAACCTGGGGCAGGAGCACCTTGAATATTAATTGAGCGGAAGAGATTGTAATGGGTAATGGTTTGAGGTCCTGTAAATTCTTGAAGCTCGACGAGAGTGCCTAATGAGACTAACTGACCATTGGCAGAGCTTACATAGAGTTTATTAATGTCTTGAGGATTAGCGCGAAAATTAGTGTCTGCTTGAACATAAACGCGATATTGTCTTTGTTCTAGGACAAAATCATTAACATATCTAGAACCTAAATAGGATTGTAGGGTATCAAAAATATCGTCTACGTTAATTCCCAAGGCTTTAGCGCGATCGCGATTTACCGATACTTCAATTTGCGGAGTATTAGCCGCAAATTGGGTAAAAACGTTGGCAAGTTCTGGTCTTTTGCCAGCAGCAGCAATTACTTTATTAGCATTCTCTACCAGTGCTGAGATCGGTAAGCCAAGACGATCCTGTAGTTGGAATTCAAAGCCACCAAAGGTACTTAAACCCCTTACAGGAGGAGCATTAACCGATAAAATCCTCGCACCTGTAATACTTTGAAAAGAAGCATTGAGACGACCTAAAATTGAATAAACAGACTGTTCTGTGTTGGCTCGCTCAGACCAAGGTTTAAGTTTAGTGAAAACAAAACCACGATTACTACCGTTACCGTCAAAACCAAAACCACTTAGGGTAAAATAACTTTCGACATCTTCTATCTCACTTATTTTTTCCCCGATTTGCTCCATGATGTCCTGAGTATAATTGAGGGATACACCATCAGGCGCTTGGACAATGGTATAGAAATAACCTTGGTCTTCTTCAGGAATAAAACCTGTAGGAACTAAGTTATATAAAAAGTAGGTAAAGACAATCAAAGCGACAAAGCCAGCTAAAACAAAAGGACGAATAAATTTTTTCGTCAAGAAAGTAATTGCTTGGGTATATTTATCTGTAATCCAGCCAAATACTTGATTAAACTTGTTAAAAAACTTGCCTAAGATATTTCGCTCTCTGTTGGGATTTGTCGGGCGTAGTAAGATGCCCGCCATAGCAGGAGTGAAAGAAATAGCATTCAAAGTAGAAAGAGCGATCGCAAAAATAATAGTTAAGGAAAACTGTTTGAAAATTACCCCTGTCGAGCCTGGGAAAAAAGACACGGGGATAAACACCGCTGCCAAAACTAAAGATGTCGCAATTACTGCTCCAGTTAATTCATCCATGGCTTCCACTGCCGCCAAACGAGGTTCCATACCCCGTTCAACTTTAGTGGCGATCGCTTCTACGACCACAATGGCATCATCTACTACTACCCCTGTAGACAGTACCATCGCAAATAGAGTCAGGGTATTAATTTGAAACCCAAAGATATTCAGAAAAGTAAATGCCCCAACCAGAGACACAGGGATAGCTACCGCTGGAATCAGTGTAGTTCGCCAGTCTTGCAGGAAGATAAACAGAATTAAAACTACTAACAAAACTGCTTCAACCAGGGTTTTTACGACTTCTTCTAAAGACACTTGTACAAATTCAGTAGCATCCAAAGCTAATTGGTAATTCATCCCTGGCGGAAATGCCTGAGATAGTTCGGCGATCGTTTCTTTAACTGCCGTCCCAACTTCTAAAGCATTACTCCCAGGTAACTGAAATACCCCGATCGCCACAGCTGGCTTGCCTTTAAACTTGGCGGAGGTATCGTAATTTTCTGCCCCTAATTCGGCCCGACCAACATCTTTCAGCTTAATTAAGTTACCACCTTCTCCTGTCGCAACTACCAGATTTTCAAATTCTTCGACGCTAGCTAATCTACTAGCAGCACGGAGAGTAAACTCAAACCTTTGATCGTCAGCAGCAGGCTGTTGGCCAATTTTACCGGCACCTACTTGAATATTTTGTTCTTCTAGAGCATCTACTACAGCATCCGCACCCAGATTACGGGCAGCTAGAGCATTAGGATCGAGCCAAAGACGCATCGCAAATTTTCTCTCACCAAAAATAACTGCTTGTCCTACCCCTTCAACTCTTTTTATTTGATCCAGTACATAAATATCGAGATAGTTACTCAAAAATAGGTCATCATATTCGCCATTTTCAGCATAAAAAGAAGTCGCCAATAACAAGTCTGGAGAAGATTTTTGGACAGTTACTCCAGTTTGTTGAACAGAACTTGGTAATTGAGGTTCAGCTAAAGCAACTCTATTCTGTACGTTGACCTGGGCAATATCGCGATCTGTCTCTGGAGGAAAAGAAACTACAATACTGCTAACGCCATCATTACTGGTATTGGATGAGATGTAACTCATATTCTCCACACCATTAATTTCTCGTTCAATGATGCCAGTAACGTTCGTTTCCGCAGTTTCCGCATCCGCACCAATATAAGCAGAACTAACCTCCACCTGAATCGGTGCAATTTGCGGTAATTGAGATATGGGCAATAGAGGAATACTTATTGCCCCAACGATCACCGTAATGAGAGCGATCACCGTTGTTAATACGGGTCTTTTGATAAAGGTATTAGCAATACTCAGAAGCATGATTTTTTGGGTAGAACGGGTTTACTGATTATTTGCGAAGCGCGAAAAAGCGTTGGCGGGGGAACCCCGCTTGAGCTTATTGAGGACGCGCCCCCAGGCGCTAATCCTTTAGGGCAAGAAGCTTATCCTTTAGGACTGATTACTCGTTACTTGTCTTCGCTGGTTTTGTAGCGACGGCTTCTGTGGTGATTAAGGCTCCGTCTGTAAGATTGAGAATTCCTGAAGTAATTAAGCGATCGCTGGGTTTTAAACCTGAAAGTACTTGATAGGATTGTCCTTGAATTGCGCCTAATTCAACTGGTTTCTGTTTGGCAACTAGAGCCGTTTTACCATTTTTTTGTTTGGTTTCTTGGGCAATAAAGACAAAGCTTTTTCCTGCCAGGCGAGATACTGACTCGGTGGGAATTAAAATTCCTGCTTGTTCTGACCAAATAACTCTAGCGCTGACCACAGTATCATCTTTGAGTTGACCGTTATTATTAATTGCTGCTTTGACTAAAACTCCTTGACTGTTGCGATCTGCACGGGGGGAAATAAAGCTAATGTCACCTTCGGCGATCGCTTTTCTTTGACGATCAATAACCTCGACAGGTAAACCTAATTTTAACTGCGAAGCCTGTTCTATAGGAACGCTTATATTTAGTTCTAAGGCATTATCTTGAGTGATACTAGTTACTTGCGCTCCAACTTGAACATAATCACCAACTTGAGGCTGAATATCGCCCACAACTCCATCTATCGGTGCAGTTAAGCGGTTATAGTCTAGACTATCTGTGGCAATGCCTACTCTAGATTCCGCTTGTTTAAGGGCGGCTTGCTGTCCAGCGATCGCCGATCTTGCTGAGTTAACTCTTGCTTGACTAGCACTAAGAGTTTTTTGACTAGAATTTACAGCTGCTTTTAGGGCATCGGTTTGGGCTTTCGCTGCGTTTAAATCTCTGGTGCTGTTGTCTAAACTTTGTTGTGACTGCGCTCCCTGCTTAACCAAAAATTTGGCTCTTTCTAGATTAGTTTTGGCTAGTTCTAATCTCGCATCTTGTTCTCTTAGATCTGCTTGACTTTGCTGCACTGCTGCTTCCGCGCTAGCCACTTCTGCTTCTACTGCGCTTAATTCTGCTTCGGCGTCACTTACATTAGCTCGTTGGATATTAACTTCAGACTGAGCTGCATCTACTTCTCCCTGTTCTCTATCTAGTTGAAGTTCTAAAATTAAATCGCCTTTTTTTACCGTATCGCCTTCTTGTACAGCAATTTTGATAACTCTACCAGCCACTCTAGGGGCCAGAGCAACTCTTTGTTTTGCTTCTATATTGCCAACAAACTCGGAGCTAGATTGAACCGTCGCATCATCTAGATTCTTGGTTGCTACAGGCGTAGCAGAAGGTGGAGCTTGGGCTTCAGGTTTTTTCCCACAGCCTGTTAATGCCAAAAATAATAAAGAGATCCCCAAAGCTTTGCTAGTAATATTACTTGTCATAAATAATATGAATAAATTAAGTAAAGTTGCATGTACCCTTGGTCTATAATATGGCGTAGTTAGACTCTTTTTCGCAAGTAGGTACCACTTAGTATCATAGTTACTTTATGGTTCCCAAGACAGAATTTATATTAGATAGAGATTGTCCTGTGCGCCAGGTAATCAACATTGTCGGGGACAAATGGACTTTGCCAGTCCTCTACATCCTCAAACAAGGTACAAAAAGGTATAGCGAGATACAGACAGAAATACCTGAAATATCTAAAAAAATGCTGACTCAGCTGTTGAGAAGGCTAGAATCAGCCACCATTCTAAAACGCAAAATTTATCCCGTCGTCCCCCCTAAGACAGAGTATGCTTTAACTGCTTTTGGCAAGAAGTTAATTGAGTCTTCGGAATTAGACTGACCAAACAATAATTTCAGATCTACAGCTAGAAAGTCAGCGAATTTAGTTTTTAAGCCAAAATGTAGATTTTATTTAGTTGGTTAATCGATAAAGTAGTCGGTAACTTAGCTCGACTTTATCCATTTAGAGAACATGGATACTTATATTCTGATTCTGTTTGTCATCGGCTTTCTTTTACTGGTGGTGACGTTAGGTTCGGGTTGGATTGCACGGTTACCTCTTTCTTATGCTCTGATATATCTTTTAGTTGGTATTTTTTTAGGGCAGTATGGTGTTGGGTTAATTAAATTACGTCCCGATGCCGAATTTTTACAAAGGCTAACAGAGTTTGTAGTTATCGTCTCGGTATTTAGCTGTGGGCTGAAAATGAATCGCCCGTTGACATTAAAAGCTTGGCGCAGTCCGATTCGCCTACTTGGTATATTGATGCCTCTGGCAATTTTAATCATGGCACTGATTGATCGCTGGTTTCTGGGAATGGGTTGGGGTGCGGCGATTCTACTTGGGGCTATTTTGGCACCAACCGACCCTGTTTTAGCTTCAGAAGTTCAATTAGCCCATGTTGATGATCGCGATGAGTTACGTTTTGCTTTGACTTCAGAGGGTGGTTTAAATGATGCCTTAGCTTTTCCCTTTGTCTATTTCGGTATCTATGCCCTCAAAGATAATAATTGGTCAAACTGGCTTAAAGATTGGGTACTAGTTGATGTAGTTTGGGCGATCGCTGCGGGGGTGGTTATGGGAGTAATAGTGGCAAAAAGCATTAATTGGCTCGACCGACGCTTGCAAAGCCAACAACCAGCAGAAGAAATACTCGAAGATTTCCTGACTGTCAGTACTATTTTATTGACCTATTCTTTAACAGAATTAGTTAACGGTTATGGCTTTGTGGCGGTTTTTGTGGCGGGTTTAGTCTTACAGAACAGCTACCAACGCGAGTCTCATCGGGATAGCGACCCTTCACGAGAAAAACATTTATCCCAATTAGAGTTTATTGAGCAAATTGAAAAACTGCTAGAAATAGTAACTATTTTAATCGTCGGTTCACTACTTTTAGTTGAGCCGATGGTCAAATATGCAGGTCAATCTTTGCTAATAGCTGGCTTGTTGTTCTTGGTAATTCGTCCTCTCGGCGTTTGGCTAAGTACGCTGGGTTCCCGTTTACCAACTGCAACTTTAGGTCTAATGAGTTGGTTCGGTATTCGTGGTGTCGGTTCTCTCTATTATCTAACTTATGCCATGGGTAAGGGTTTAAAAGGAGAAACAGCGGAACAGATTGCCTGGATTACTTTAACTACGATTGTATTTTCGGTAATCGTCCATGGAATCAGTGCCACACCATTAATGAAATGGTACGAACGAAAGTAAATATTTCAAAACACTTTCAAAGCACAAAGGATTTAAGTTCGCTATTACTCCATTGCTTTTGAAAGCGTTCGACGACAAAGGGTCTGATGACAAATTGTTGTATGCGGTAGTAGAGCAATTCCATTTCTCTGGAAAGTTTTGGCATACAAAAGTTCGACTAGGCTCATTCGACACAGTAGTAGGATTTTATCGGCAACTGCTGAAATCATTGCCAGACAAACGTACTGGGAAGAATAGTCGCTAAGGATAGCTCTATCGGGATGACAGGATTTGAACCTGCGACATCCTGCTCCCAAAGCAGGCGCGCTACCAAGCTGCGCTACATCCCGTTGTGTTTTCGCACTTTGACTAGAATAGCACAATTTGATTGAAAGCAACTGTTAAAGAAGCGAGCGCCTGGTTTCTGCTTGTCAGTTGACAGCAGTTAGTTCGCCAATAATAGCGACAGCACAAACTCCACAGCTTCTAGGACCGAACCAGTTGCTGATTTTTACTTGACCATTGAGAAGACTCATTGAAAAAATTCATTGTGAAGATTGATGTCGCGCTTCCATAAAACCTTGTCTAACTTAGTACCATCCTCACAGGACAGGGCTTTCCTTGTACAGTTACCATAGGCATAAAAAAATCTCCAGCTTGGGCAATTGAAATATTTTGTCTCTCAGTAACTTAACATTTGTTAATGATGGCCGCACCAATGGACTCGATCAAGCACCAACCAAGGATTCAGGTTTATGACACCACTCTCAGAGATGGCTCTCAAGGAGAGGGGATTTCTTTATCTTTAGACGACAAGCTTAAAATTGCCCGACAGCTTGACAAGATGGGAGTTCCTTTTATTGAGGGGGGATGGCCAGGGGCAAATCCTAAAGATGTCCAATTTTTCTGGAGATTAAAGGAAGAACCGCTGCAAAACTCCCAGATCGTGGCTTTTTGTTCTACTCGTCGTCCAAATATAGCGGTAGCGGAAGATCAGATGCTCCAGGCGATCTTGGCAGCAGGTACTCACTGGGTCACAATTTTTGGCAAGTCTTGGGATCTCCATGTGAAGGAAACTCTCAAAACCAGTCTGGAAGAAAACCTAGAGATGATCCGCGAGACCATCGAGTATTTGCTCAGTCAGGGGAGAAAGGTGATCTATGATGCCGAACATTGGTTTGATGGCTATAAGCACAATCCTGAATATGCGATTCTAACCCTCAGAACAGCTTTAACCGCAGGAGCAGAGTGGCTAGCATTATGTGATACCAATGGAGGAACGTTGCCCCATGAAGTAACTCAGATTGTGGCAGAAGTGATCGAGGCGATACCAGAAATTGGGGGAAAGTTAGGCATTCATACCCATAATGATGCAGGGACAGCGGTAGCGAATGCGATCGCGGCGGTCATGTCAGGAGCTACCATGATTCAGGGGACAATTAATGGCTATGGGGAAAGATGCGGCAACGCCAACCTTTGTACTCTGATTCCCAATCTACAGCTAAAGCTGGGTTATAGCTGCCTCGGACAGCAGCAACTAAGTAATTTGAGTTTATCCAGTCGTTTAATTAGCGAAATTGTGAATTTGGCTCCCGATGACCATGCTCCTTTTGTCGGGCGATCAGCCTTTGCCCATAAGGCGGGGGTTCACGTTTCGGCGGTGGAGAAAAATCCTTTAACCTACGAACATATTCAGCCAGAATTAGTTGGCAACCAACGAAGAATTGTGATTTCTGACCAGTCGGGATTGAGTAATGTCTTGCATTATGCAGCCAAGTTTAGGATTAACCTCAGTAAACAAGATGTTACCTGTCGGCAGATTCTTGATCGGCTCAAAATTTTAGAAAACAAAGGCTATCAATTTGAAGCAGCCGAAGCTAGTTTTGAACTCTTGATGCGCTCAATTTTGACCCCTGGAAAACAATTATTTGTGCTTAAAGGGTTTCAGGTTCATTGCAATATTAATCAAGAACTTGATAATCCAGCTAGTAGAGCCTTGGCAACGATTAAAGTCGAAGTAGATGGTGAAACTTTATTAGAGGTAGCAGAAGGAAATGGCCCAGTAGCTGCCTTGGACAAAGCTCTACGCAAGGCTCTAACGAAATTTTATCCCCAGATCGCAGATTTTTATTTAGCAGATTATAAAGTTCGTATTCTCGATGGCAATCTTGGCGCAGCAGCGCAGACCCGCGTCTTAGTAGAATCAAGTAATGGAATTAAACGCTGGACAACTGTTGGTGTATCTGCCAATATTTTAGACGCTTCCTACCAAGCCGTTGTGGAAGGTATGGAGTATGGTTTACTATTGCAAACTGCCCCAGGAAACAAAGCAGGTATTGTTAAACAAAGAACGTAGCGACAAATATTTATGACCACTCTCCCCCCCACCACTAGAAGTAGACTAC
>JBEANW010000478.1:0-9435 GCA_041165225.1 Cyanobacteriota bacterium
AATATTAGCCGTTAAAGCTGCTTGATGTAAGGTCTTGAGATTTTCTTTGATTAAGTCTTCTTCTTCTTCTTTTGTTAATCGGGAAAAAGACAGTAATTCAATTTCGGTAATGATCGAATAGCCTAAGTTGCCATCGGGAATTGATTCGGCGAGTTGGTCATTGAACAGCAGAATCAAAATATTGGTATCAAGAAGATAATCCAGTTTCATCCCATTCCCTTCTAGTTTCCTGTTGCCAAGTTACGGCATCCACATCTTTAAATGCTTCGATCTTTCCAGCTAATTGGTTGAGTTGATGTTTCGGGGGAGTTGTATTTGTAGTTGTCTGGAGGTTAATCACAATCACAACTTGATATTGACCCGCCTCTATGTCTTCGGGTAGTTGAATATCTAACCGATGATCGCTAGTTACGTTAACTTGGGTTTCGATAGTTCGCATGGCTATACTTCCAGAGGATTAGCTTAATTTTAACAATCTAGACAAACATCTTTTGCAATAGACCTTTTTTGAATTCTTCACTAAGAACTCATGATTAACGTCTAAGTTCGAGTTATAATCTGAGACTGTGTGTTTATAAGTCAATAAATTTTATCCTAAAGGATACACTCCGTTATGGCAAAGAAAGCAATGGTAGAGCGTGAAAAGAAGCGCGCTCATTTGATTGAGAAATATGCTGAAAAAAGAGCAGAATTAAAAGAACAGTTGCGTACCGCAACTTCTGCCGCTCGAAAACTAGAAATTAGTCGTCAGATCCAAAGATTACCCAGAGATAGCTCCGCTACTCGTAGACGCAATCGTTGCATGTTGACTGGTAGACCTAGAGGTTACTACCGCGATTTTGGTTTATCTCGTAACGTTCTTAGAGAATGGGCCCACGAAGGTTTGCTGCCTGGAGTGGTTAAATCTAGCTGGTAAGTTTTCTATCAGAAAGCTATAGGCTTTAAGCTGACCGAAGGGAATGCTAAAGCATACCGCTTCGCATATCCTTTAGGACTAAGCTTGATTAAAGATAGGGAAGAGAGAGACAAGCGTTGCATTGGATAATTCTCTCTCAGACCTTCACTCATTTTTGCGTTTTTAGAGATACACTTCTTGCTTAGGCAAAATCAGTTCTAGATCCCAATTAGCTACTTTTTGGGCAATGCGATCGCTGTTATCCCAGTCTTTAGCATAGGGTAAAGTACCAATCACGGGGACATTAGTTAAGGACTGAATTAAATCGATGGGGGTCAAGTCTTCTGTTCTACCCACCGCTTCTAGTTGTGAACAGTTAAGTATAATTCCTCGCAAATCAATTTTTAGGCTACGAGCGAGAGCTACGTTAGCTACAGTATGGGCGATCGCTCCTAACTTCACTGGTACAACCAAAACAGTAGGTAAGCGCCAATCCGCAGCCAAATCTGCGACCGTTAATTCCTGTGTCACGGGAGAACCTAAACCTCCGAGAGACTCGACTAAAACTAACTGTGATTTTTGCGCTGTTAGACTCAGTTTTTGCCATATTTCCCCTAAGTTAATCTGTTTACCTTCTTTCGCAGCAGCGATCGGCGGAGCCAAGGGAGCATCAAAACGTAAGGTAGGGACTATTTCAATGCCCGTCGCCTCTGAAAATAAGCGTTGATATAGCTCTACATCCCCAGTCCCTGTCTGCATTAACTTAAAGATGCTTAAAAGATTTTGCTCTTTACCATCTCGATTTAAACGGTATTTCTGCCAGTAGACTGTTAAAGCGATCGTGACAAAAGTCTTCCCCACATCTGTATCGGTACCTGCGATTAACAAGGTTGTCATAATGAGAATTTTCAATAGCTTTTTCAATAGCTACAGTCTTTTTTTAGATTTACTTTCCTAGAATACCAATATTATTGAAAGTAGATGCTTACTCTCGTAGGCGCATAAAGTAAACCTTGTCAATCTTCAATCACCTGAAAAAAAGTACAATGTAGCCATAAAGATTTAGTATAGAAACAAACAAAAGTAGGTTAATAAGCTTAAAAAAAGCTAAAATATCTCTAAAATTTACCCTGAATTTTTAGCTGAATTTTTAGATTAGTGAATCTTAAATCGGTTGTTTTCAGACAGACTGCTATGTACCTTTAAGGCTAGCTCATGAGGCACTTTAGCCATAACTGTCGCTAATGATCATTCAGTAATTACAAGACTGCCCTGAACTAATTTGAATATATTTGCCGTGAGCCATAGTACTACCTTAATGCCTCAGCCGATGGAGCAGACACCCTTCTTATCAGACTCCAATCGTCTTAGATTGTTTTCTGGTTCTGCTAATATTCCTCTTGCCCAAGAAGTAGCCCGCTATATCGGCATGGATCTAGGTCCAATGATTCGCAAGCGTTTTGCAGATGGAGAACTTTATGTTCAAATTCAGGAATCGATTCGCGGGGCAGATGTTTATCTGCTTCAACCTTGCTGTAATCCTGGCAACGACAATCTGATGGAGCTAATGATTATGATTGATGCTTGTCGTCGAGCATCTGCCCGCCAGATTACTCCCGTAATCCCCTATTATGGCTATGCCAGAGCAGACCGCAAAACCGCTGGTAGGGAGTCCATCACTGCCAAACTAGTGGCTAACTTGCTCACGGAAGCAGGGGCAAGTAGGGTGTTGGCAATGGACTTGCATTCCGCGCAAATCCAAGGATACTTCGATATTCCGACGGATCATGTTTATGGTTCTCCCGCTATTTTGCAATATTTAGCAGCGAAGCAACTAGAAGACGTGGTGGTAGTTTCTCCTGATGTGGGGGGAGTTGCCAGAGCGAGAGCCTTCGCTAAGAAATTAAATGATGCTCCTTTGGCGATTATTGATAAGCGTCGTCAAGCCCATAATGTAGCGGAAGTGATGAACGTGATTGGCGATGTAAAGGGTAAAACTGCCATCTTGGTCGATGACATGATCGATACCGCAGGAACTTTATCCGCAGGGGGCAAATTATTAAAAGCAGAAGGGGCAAAAGAAATTTATGCCTGTGCAACTCATGCGGTCTTTTCTGGCCCTGCGGTGGCACGATTATCTGAAGGCATTTTCAAAGAAGTTGTGGTAACGAATACGATTCCTATTCCCGAAGAGAAAAGGTTTGAAGAGTTAACAGTTCTTTCTGTCGCTAGTCTATTGGGAGAAGCAATCTGGCGAATTCATGAAGCTAGCTCTGTTAGCAGTATGTTTCGCTAATTAAAGCTTAATTAATCTTATGCTCCTGCGATCGCTTTAACGCTGTTTTTGCAGGAGCATTTTTAGTCTAGATCTACTTAACCTGTTTAGCCTGTTGTTCAGCTTTGGGATATAAAGGTTGATGATTTAGAGGGCCTAATCTATCAGGAGGCCAAAAACGCACTGTCGCTCGTCCAATGAGATTTTCTAGGGGTACAAAACCCCAATAGTGAGAATCATAACTGTTATTGCGGTTATCTCCTAAAACCAGATATTGTCCTGGGGGTACTTTGGTAGGAGGATATTCATAGTTCGGTGGATTCAGAATATACTTTTCACTCAGCTTTTGAGCGTTGACATATACTGCGTTATTTTTGACCTCCACTACATCTCCAGGAATACCAATCACTCTTTTGATAAAAGCTTCCTTATAATCCTGTTTCTTGAGAGTATCGGTGGGAGAAAACACCACCACATCCCCTCGTTCGGGTTTACGAAAATGGTAGGTAATTTTCTCGATAATTAAGCGATCGTTGATTTCTAGAGTTGGAAGCATCGATTCAGAAGGAATATAGCGAGCTTCCGCTACACAGGAGCGAATTCCTATTGCCAAAATTCCAGCGGATACCAGAGTTTTTAATAGTTCAACTATAGGATTTTCTTCTTTTTCTGTCATAAGCACACAGCCTCTAGGGTGGAATAATCTTCAGTCAAGTTTAAATGGTTTGTTGCTTTCTCAAGAGAAATACGCCCCTAGAGTAATACCAGAAATGGCGATCGCTTTTGCACCATGAGAAACTCATAAGTTAAAAGTTGGAGTCAGTTTCTTAAGCTAAACTGGAAAAAGGCTAACCGCAATTGTTAGTGCCTAAATTCCTAAACTAATTACTACTGTTGACTAATTTTATAGATATCAGTAGCTCAATTTAGCTCAAATTGTCTAGGTGCAATTACAAACCCTACTATTCTAATATGGAACATAAAAATCCTGCTCTGATTCAAGAACCGCGTTATGAACCAGCAATTGTTATTCCCCTCAAGCAAGAGGCTTCTCTCTTAGATTGGTTGAAAGCAAGCAACCGTCTGATTGCTCGGGAACCAGTAGAAACCGAGAAGATGAAATCCGATGAAGATCTAGACGTGCTAATGGATGGAGATGATGATGATTTTGATGATGATGATTAACTCCTAAGAAATTAATCTGCTTAGGCTGGGAAAGGGAAAAGCTAATAGCTTTTAAAAGATTGCTCTTGCTGCAACAAATAGTTTTTGCTATGTTATCGTTCTCAAGTAATTAATCTTCTTAGTAAGTTGGCGAAATTTAATTGTGAATGTTAAACCATTTGATGCGGAGAAACTTTTTGATCCTTCTGGTAAGATTCTGCTGATTTCTCTGATCTGCGTTTTGACTCTGGGTGCGATCGCCATTGAATATGTTTCTAGCAGTTATTTAGGGCAGTTAGGCTTACTCCTCTTCCCTTTCCTCTCCTCGATGATTGCTAGCGCTCTGTTGGGTATAGTGGTCGTCCCCCTCCTCAATCGGCTTAAAACAGGACAAATCATGCAAGAAGATGGGCCACAAGCTCACCTCAAAAAAGCAGGAACTCCTACTATGGGAGGGATTTTTTTTGTTCCCGTCGCGGTAGTTTTAAGCTTACTTTGGGTCAATTTTAATGGTGATGGCATTGGTGATGTCAGTAGTGAGACAGTAGCTATCACCCCAGAATTAATCGCTGTTTGTTTGGTGACACTAGGTTATGGTCTCATCGGCTGGATTGATGACTGGCAAGTATTACGCCTCAAGTCCAACAAGGGTATTTCCCCCCGCACGAAACTAACCCTACAGATAATTTTAGGAGTCTTGTTTTCTCTCTGGCTGTTTTGGCATGATTCTACTGCGATCGCGAATATTAGTCTGCCAGGAGGATTAAATCTTGCTCTGGGGTGGCTATTTATACCTTTAGCGATTTTCGTCTTAGCGG
Source organism: Cyanobacteriota bacterium (assembly GCA_041165225.1). GTDB lineage: Bacteria > Cyanobacteriota > Cyanobacteriia > Cyanobacteriales > Xenococcaceae > Waterburya. Next base: position 5,153 of record JBEANW010000478.1, read on the forward strand.
CGGAAAGTAATGCGACCAATTTAACCGATGGAGTAGATGGATTAGCCACAGGCACAGGAGCGATCGCCTTTTTAGGATTAGCGGCAATCCTCGCCCTAGAACACCCCGATCTAGCCATTTTCTGTGGCTGCTTCAGTGGTGGCTGTTTGGGATTTTTGGTGCATAATCATAACCCTGCTAGGGTATTTATGGGGGATACAGGTTCCCTCTCCCTTGGTGGTGCTTTAGCTGCCATCGGGCTAGCTAGTGATAATCTTTGGGCATTGTTTATCATCAGTGGCTTATTCTTCGTCGAATCCCTATCGGTCATTGCCCAAGTAGGTTACTTCAAAGCCACGAAAGGAGCAGATGGCAAAGGAAAACGCCTCTTGAAAATGGCTCCGATTCATCATCATTTTGAACTCAGTGGCTGGAGTGAAACCCAAGTGGTAGGGGTATTTTATCTGGTTAATGTGTTGCTAGTGGCGATCGCCTATTTAGGCCACTAGATTAAGTTCTTGGTGCATATCTTTGAGGATTTTTTCTTAAGCCAGATCTTGCAGCTTACTAAAAGCATATGCACCCATCAAAGCACCCCATGTTCCTTGACCCGTTGCAGGATCAATCCCTTTGTCATAAGTCAGTAACTCTTCTGCTGTAGCCTTAAATCCGAGAAAAACCTGAAAAGTAGTACCCTCATAAGTAACGCTACAGGGTTCTTCGGTCACGGGAGTTGTGACAAAACAGTACCTTCCCTTACCTAATTCTTGGGTAGCAACCCGAAGCGTACAGTTGGGCAGAAATTTGATTTTATCGGGGGTGATCTGGACAATTAAATCTTTATTCTGTCCTGCACCCCTGGCAGTAGCCAAATTATTCAACATATAAAATTCCACCTCGATATTTCCCCTCTCTCGTAAGCGTAGAATTCTGGGACGATAAGGTTGATCAAGGTTCAGAATATTAGCCTGTTCCGCAAATAGTGTAATACTATCGTCAGTAAAAATAGGCACTGGACAAATCCAAAGGCGCAGATTAACGAACCAAGCAGGTTGTTCGATCGCTTGGGGTTGATTACTAAACTCTCCAACTAAATAGCTAGCTAGGGTAGTCAGTTCAGGAGAAAATTTCATTCTAGTCAGTAATTTAGTCAATGAGGTTCGGCAATGCTGATGATCCTAGGGCATTTCAGAGGGGATTTAATTCGCGATTCGCCCTGATCCGCCCTCAAAGGACGATTACAAAGTTTAGAGACTGTCTGTAAGTTGATCATTCAAAGCTTCAGCATCAATTTCGTAAGGTTGAAATATTTCCCTCAAAATGTTCTTGTCTGCTTCAGCGAGACGGACTAATCCCCACAACAAATGTTCTGTTCCAATTGATTTCTGACCCTGAAGTCGAACAATTTGCAAGGCAAGCTCCATAACAAATTTGCTCTTTGGACTGAGTTTGACATTCCCCCTCGTTTCAAATGAATGTTCATTGGTTTCAATGGTCAGTTTCACACCGTTAGCTCTAAGTAACTGTGCCGAGGTGGTCGCTGGATCAGCTAACAAGCCTGCAAGCAAATGTTCTGGCTCAACTTGCAGGCTTTGACCTCGTAAGGCCTCATTGTGGGCAAACTTGACCGCATTGACTGCCTTTTCAGTAAAACGCTCAAATCCAAACTCGAATCCAAGAAAATTGCTAACCCGCTCGATTAATGACTGCATAGAGTTCTTTGCCTCGTAGATAAAAATTTGTTCAATTGCGACATTAAACAGGTTGGCAATTCTGAAAGCCATATCTAGACTGGGGTCAAACTTGCCAGATTCAAATCCATTCACCGCCTGACGACTGACTCCTAATCCTCTGGCAAGATCAGACTGTGACCATTGGTGCAGTTGTCGAAGTTCTTTCAGTCGGGTTTTCATAACTTTGTCTGTTTTCTGTCAAGTAATACTTTACATGGTTATAAACTAAGTTGTCAAGTAACACTTTACAAGTGCTGATTTTTGTTCCAAAATTGATTATTAATTCTGCTTCAAATAGCTTGGGTCAGAATATCTACTCCATTCTTAGTTACGGCAATAGTATGCTCAAACTGAGCTGAGAGCTTCTTGTCCTTGGTAATCGCAGTCCAACCGTCCTCCAGCATAATAGCTTCCCAGGTTCCTTCATTAATCATTGGTTCAATGGTGAACACCATTCCAGGTTTGATCTTTTTCTTTTGCCTGGGGTCGTAATAGTGGGGAATTTGGGGAGCAGTATGAAAGATGTGACTTACCCCATGACCGACAAAATCCCTGACGACGGAAAAACCCTGTTGTTCAGCATATTCTTGAATTGCTGCGCCAATATCATTAATTCTCGCCCCTGGTTTAACCGCAGCAATGCCTCTTCTCAGACATTCTTCCGTTACTTCTACTAGTTTTTTGGCAGTTGGGGAAGGAGTTCCGACAAAAAAAGTTTTAGAAGTATCTCCGTGATAACCATCGACAATCGGCGTCACGTCAATATTAATAATATCGCCGTCTTTTAAGATTTGCTTGGCATTGGGGATACCGTGACAAATCACTTCATTAACGCTGGTACAAAGAGAGGCAGTAAAGGGATTTTCTTTTGGTCCATACCCTAAAGGCGCACTAATTGCCCCCTTTGCTTGAGTCCATTGCTCGGCAGCATCATTAATTTCTAGAGTACTTACTCCAGGTTTAACCATTGGTTCTAAAAAATCTAGTAGTTCCGCAGCTAAAGCTCCTGCTCGACGCATCTTTTCAATTTCTCGGCTGGAGAGAAGAGTAATTTGTTCTGTTCCCATTACTGTATGTGCTGTACCTGATTCACGCTATGTATACTTTCTAGTCTATCAATTCTTGAACTAAGAATTGCGACTCAATTTATGGCAAGAAAAAGACCTAGATCAATGATCTAGGTCTGGCGTAGATTTGCTTGAATATAAATATCGTTAACTATTGATCATCCTACTTGTCCTGATGAACTTGATTAAGTTCTTCCTCTTTCGCTGCCGGATCATCTTGAACTGAAGCCAATAAATCATTTAATTCTCCAAGAGAATCGTCAGAAAGTTCTGTTAACTCGTCAAGCTTTTGATCAATAGCATCAAGAGAAGCTAATTCAGCCCAACCATGATCATCGTCATCGTCGTCAAATTTTAAATCAAATACATCTGAATCAGTATTCACTTCTTCTTCTTTTTTTTCTGAGGATTCACTGTCATCAGAAAATGACCCCATAAGCTCATTAAAATCGTCATCATCAGTAGCAGTTTCTTCAAAACTAAATTCTAATTCTTCAGAAGAACTATCATCAGCTTCTAAACCTGCCATGAATTCCTCAGATTCATCGGACGAAACCTCATCAAAGCTGAATTCTGGAGAAAATTCCTCAGCATCGTCAAAAACAGCCATAAATTCGTCAGAATCATCAGCGATCGCCAATTCTTCGTTTTCTGACTCAAAAGTCAATTCATTTAATGCCAGTTCATTATCATCGACTAATTCCTGCATAAACTGATCGGGTTCGGAGGAAATAGCTGCTTCTTCGTCCAAGGCAAAGCCGTCTAAAATATTCTCAGAAGAAGAATCATCTTCGTCAATAAACTGACCCATGAAGTCATCGGACTCTGAACTTATTGCTGATGGCTCATCATCATCAAAGCTAAATTCTGCTTCGGGAGATTCCTCAGCCTCCATTTCGATCATGGAATCACTTGAATCATCGGTCGCAATCTCATCAGACTCAAAACTTATTTCTGATGGCTCATCAAAGCTAAATTCTTCATTGGATTCCGAATCAGTATCGGCTATTGAGACAGCTTCAAAGTTCATCTCATCAGACTCTGAACTCATTGCCGATGGATCATCAAAACTAAATTCTGCTTCGGGAGATTCCTCAGCCTCTATTTCGATCATGGAATCACTGGAATCATCGGTCGCCATCTCATCAGACTCAAAACTTATTTCTGATGGCTCATCATAGCCAGATTCTGATTCGGGAGATTCTTCCGCCCCCATCCACAATTCTTCTATCGGTTCACTGGAATCATCGGTCGCCATCTCATCAGGCTCCGAACTCATTGCCGATGGCTCGTCAAAGCTAAATTCTGCTGCGGGAGATTCCTCAGCCTCTATTTCGTACGTGGACTCACTGGAATCATCAAAAGCAATCTCATCAGACTCAAAGCTGATTTCTGATGGCTCGTCATAGCTAGATTCTGCTTCGGGAGATTCTTCGCCCTCCATCTCGTACATGGATTCACTGGAATCATCAAAAGCAATCTCATCAGACTCAAAGCCGATTTC
>JBEANW010000479.1:0-2928 GCA_041165225.1 Cyanobacteriota bacterium
CGACGATAGATACTGATAACGTTACTAATACAGACGTTAATAATAATGATGTTAACAATACTACTATCCACAGATAGATAACCTAGATAACCTGTTGCAGCTTGGGTTAGTTATCAATATATGGCTCAATCTGCAACATATTTAGATTTAAGATACTCGATCGCATCATGGCGATCGCTTATCTCATGATCCAAAGTCTGGTTTAGAATATCATCTAAAATCTGTTTATATAACGGTCCTGGTTTAAAACCCAGGGCTTTTAAGTCATTACCATTGAGTAAAGGCTTAACTTGAGATATATGGGTTAGATATCGCCAAATTAGACGACGAATAAGTGGCTCACTTTTGGCTGCAAATAGAATTAACTGTAAAAATTTATAAGGGTGCAATAACTGATAAATTTGACTATCAAGATCAGTCTGAAGTAATTGAGTTGCTAGTTTCGTTTCCCATATTTCTAGCTGTTCTAACCTCTGCAAGCTGTCTTGGGATAGTTGGAGATTTTCTGCCACGATAATTCTTGACCGAGGAGATAAATGAGCAATCAAGGTTTCTAATCTAATTAGCCAATGTTCACTGACTTTGGGTTCAAATAAATCTAACCACTTAGAAACAAGGTGCATTTCTCGATTCAAGGTAGGAGTTAAGCTTAAATCTTGATGCAAACAGGTTAAAGCATTGAGTTGGTCAAGGAGCTTGAGGGCTGGTTGCCAATGGTTAGACTGAAAAATATACTTTAATTCCGCTCTGAGTCTGGTGGTTAAGGCGGGGGTTGGACGATTGCTTTCCAGGGCAGCTTCTCGGTTATCTTCGCGATCGCCAATTCTTAACTGCTCATAGATTTGATTATCAATAGCGTAGCGAATATATTCTTCTGTCTGGGGTTCTAGGGTAAAGCCGAGACGCACCGCAAATCTGACGGCGCGATAGATTCTGGTGGGATCTTCAATAAAGCTATTTGGGTGAAGTACACGGATCTGGCGCGATCGCAAATCTAGTAAACCACCAAAAAAGTCTAATAAATCTCCTTTGCGGGAAAATTCACCTCGTTTGGGCGGAGTTAGACGCACTGCCAAGGCATTAATCGTAAAATCTCGGCGATATAAGTCTTGACGAATGGAACTAGCCTCCACTTGGGGATTGGCTGCGGGATAGGGGTAGAATTCCGTTCGAGCGGTAGCAATATCCATGAGCAGATTGCCCAAAACTGGATCTTGATGCCAAGCCAAGGCTGCGGTTTGAAACTCCCCGTGAATTGTCACCTTTACTTGAGGATGCATCTGTTGAATCACCGAAGCTAATGCGACTCCTGCGTGGTCATTCATCGAACGATGATCACCATCCACCACTAGATCGATATCCTGCAACAATAAGGGTTCGCGATCGCTTGTAAGTAAAACATCCCGTACACCGCCCCCTACTAAATAAAGATTCCAGCCTCGTTCTTGGGCTGCTGCGGTAACTTGTTGCAGTAGCTGCCAGATTGCAGGTTCTAAGCGCTGTTCTAGAGTAGCTAACAAGTGAGAAGTGAGACTTTTCTGTTCAGGATCAACCTGGCTGGGGTCAGACTGATCATGGAGCTGACGTAACACATCAGTGCGGGTGACAATCCCAATTAATTCTCCTGCCTCAAGTACAGGTAATCTCCCTACGTCATAAGTCACCATTAGCGACTGTATTTCAGGCAAGGGGGTATCAAGCACAATGGTTTTCAGGTTACGGCTCATATAGCCCTTGACGGGAGAGCGGGCAAAACCGTGATGAATTGCTAAGTCGAGATCCCGACGGGAGATAATGCCCACTAAGCGATCGCTTTCATCTACTACCGACAGTCCAGAGTGACCATAGCGAAATAAGGTTCTTTGTGCCTGTTCAATGGTGGTGTCGGGGCGAATTGTTCTCACTGGGGAAGACATTAAATCCCTCGCTCTAGGGGGTTGGGGTATTTGGCTAGTAAGTTGGGTCAATAACTCCTGGAAAATCTGCTGGGGCTGATCCGTGGTCAGAGCCATCGAGGCAGCTTGAGGATGTCCACCGCCACCAAAAGGGGTGAATAGCTGATTGAGATTAGTTTCAGCTAAACGCGATCGCCCAATGACTACCAGTTTTTGGCTCTTACTTTTTTGATATTGATGACCGAGCAACATCACATCGCTTTCCGTTAGGTCGATTAACTTCGCCGCCAGGGTAGACAAACCAGCGACAAACTTATCAGTTTGCAATAATACTGAGGCGACATGATAACCCTGAACATTAGTGCGTTGTAAATTACTCAGAGCATCTGGCAACAATTCCTGTAGCTGATAACTCAACCCTGGTTCATTATATTCAGCAATCATGGCAACATTTGCCGACTGTTCCAATAACCAGGCGATCGCTTTGGCATCACGGGGAGTAGTTTGGTCAAAGGTTAAGGAGCCTGTATCCACATGAATTCCTAACGCCATCGCCGTTGCCTCAAAAGGAGTGAGGGTAATCTGCTGTTGCTGCAACAACTCGACAATATAGGTGGTAATTGCCCCTACCGCTTCAGTATGAAGCACCGTCACGGGAATATCGGCGGTGGCATCTAAATGATGATCGAATACTTCAATCCGCTGTACCGTCGGCAAAGAGAACCAGGCTGCTGCCGTTCCCAGGCGATCGCTTTTTTGAGTATCTACAATGTAGATATTGGCGATCGCTTCTGGATGAATACTCCTCATTTCGATCAAGTCAAACTCATCTCGATATAGCGCCAAAAAATTCTTCACCGCAGGATGTGCGCCACCAGTTAAGACAATTTTTGCTCCTGTTTTGAGCCGAGATAAACCAATTGCCGAACCTAAAGCATCAAAATCCACGGTTTGATGACAGAGAATAATATCCATTTTAGTTTTTAGCTGACGTTACGCGCTCATTGAATTGTGAAGTTCGGGAAAAGGGAAA
>JBEANW010000480.1:0-5759 GCA_041165225.1 Cyanobacteriota bacterium
AAATCTTTGGTTTCAAACTCTACCTTCTGAGGATAATCGGCATCACTCAGACTAATATGCTGATATTTACCAATATGAGGGAATATATCCTCCCAAATACCAATTCCTGCATAAATGCGACTCGATAAGGGAGAAAAAGCATAAGCTTGGGTTTTCGCTGCTGCCACTTCCTTCGACCTAGCCTCAATCAAAATAATTTTTAAGTCAGAATCTTTTAATGCTGCTGCCAGAGTTGTCCCCACAATACCACCGCCGACAATTACGATGTCGCAATCAAGGCTAAGGGACTCTGCTGTAGTAGTTTGTGGTGATGCTAAGCGAATTTTAAACAATTTGACCTAAAAGTTTGACCTAAAAAATTTAGTATTAAAATATATTAAGCATAAATGCTCTCTTCTATTGTGACGCGATCGGCAGTTTAGAACAAGGAAAATTTGCAAGAGGTCAATTAAACATCTACTGGGACATCTACAATTACAAAATCGCTACTGTAAAATTAAAAGAATCCAATACCTACGAAAATCATGGGTTCTCTTCTCAGCATTATTTCGGCTAGCGTAATTATTTTGGTTATGAGTGCCTTGAGAGTTGACCGAGAATATAAGCGGGGGGTAATCTTTCGTCTCGGTCGTTATCATGACACTAAAGGGCCTGGAGTGTATTTCGTGCTGCCGATACTCGATCAAAAAGCTGAAATTGATATTCGTACCAAAACCGTTGACATCGCGCCACAAGAAACTGTTACGGCTGACAGCGTAACCATCAAAGTTAATGCCGTTTTGTTTTACCGTATCATCGATCCTAGCAAAGCAATTAATAAGGTCGAAAACTATAATTTGGCTGTATCTCAATCAGCGATGACTGCTTTGCGGAACGTTGTGGGACAAAATATTTTGGATGATGTGCTGCAAAATAGAGACAAAATTAACTTTAAAGTACAAGAAATTGTCGATGAAATTACTGAACCTTGGGGAGTAGAAATCGAACGAGTCGAAATGAAGGATGTTGAAATTCCTCAATCGATGCAAAGAGCAATGGCAAAAGAAGCCGAAGCAGTTAGAGAAAAACGCGCTCGTATAATTAAGGCCTCTGCCGAACAGGAAGCTTCGATTAAATTAGCCGAAGCTTCGCAAAAAATTATTGAAAACCCGATCGCCTTAGAATTGAGAAGACTGCAAATGCTAACGGAAATTGGTGCTGAAAATAATACTACGACCCTCATAATGATGCCTTCGGAGTTTATAACCCTGGCTCGCGATTTAAAAGACTCCCTGCAACCTAAAAATCAGCAAAATTCACCCCCTCCTTGGGATATTTCGGTTGACAGCTTAAAAAATAACCCTAAAGAATATGATCAACAAGATCGATGATTAATTAAGAGTTATGTCTCAATCCTAATTTGTGTAGAGTTCTACGTTACGATCAATAACATTAAGAAATATTTTCGGAGTCTTGACTAAATTCGTAAGTTTATCTCCGAATGTCGGATGTCTACACCCTCTCATTGAAGAGAGATTTTATGTCAATTTATCTAACTGTCTTTTGTTTTCCATAGCTTGGCTCTTTTTGCAGCCCTTAACAGTCAATCAAGAAAAGACATAATCAAATACCTTAAGGCGTTGGGGTTAAAAATCTCTGAATTTTTAGTCTAAAAAATCAACCAGAATTGTGGATTCAGCTACAATTTTTCCCTAATTCTAAAATCTGAGCAAGATGCTAACGAAAATCAGGTTTTAACAATGCAGGTTTTATTTGATCGAACTTCTAAACGACTGGCTAAATCCAAAACTAAGAATAGCAAGGAAAATATAGCTCTAGATAGCAGCCCCTCGATGATGAGTAGACATACTTGTCCTTGCTGCTCATATATCTTGCTTCGTCATCTAGGTTGGGGAGGTATTTACTGGCTTTGTAGCCACTGTGATCAAGAAATGCCAGCTTACTAAATATTGCTGAACAATTACTCAAAGTTTCGCTAACTGAGCGGAATTTTTCAATTCACTTCACGAAGGAAAATAATATTTAATGTTAATCGCCAAAAAAACAGCTTTGATTTACTGTGAAAATCAATTTGGCTTAATGGACGGCAAAACCGCAGCAGGGTTAGTGCGACACTCTGATACTTATAATATTGTAGGCGTAATCGATAGTTCTTTGGCTGGGGAAGATGCAGGAGAGCAATTAGATAATCAAAAAAACAATATTCCGATCTTTGCTAATTTACAGTCCGCTTTAGAACAATTACCAGACATTCCCCATTGCTACATTTATGGTAAAGCTCCCTTAGATGCAACTATATCTACTGCTGAAAGAGCCTTGATCTTGGAAGCTATGACTAAAGGAATGGATATCATTAATGGTCTACATGAGTTCTTTTCTGAAGATGCTGAGTTCAGCGAAATGGCTGTACGGTGTGGAGTTAAAATTCAAGACATTAGAAAACCGCCAAAATTAAAAAACCTCCATGTCTTTACTGGTCAAATATCTCAAGTAAATGTTCCAGTAATTGCTATCTTAGGTACTGATTGCGCCTGCGGAAAAATGACCACCGCAGTGGAATTAAATAAAGCTTTAAACAATTTAGGCATTAAATCGGTGTTAGTTGCCACAGGTCAAACGGGCTTAATGCAAGGGGCAGCCTATGGTGTATCCATCGATGCTCTAGTGTCTCAATTTGTCATTGGAGAAATAGAAAATGCCGTTGTTCAAGCCTTTGAACGAGAAAGTCCCGATATTATTCTCGTAGAAGGGCAAAGTGCCGTTTCTCATCCCGCTTTTATGAGTTCGGTAGGTATTTTAAAAGGATGTATGCCAGATGGAGTGATTTTACAACATCCTCCCGGCAGGAAATTCCGCTGTGACTTTCCCCTTTTACCAATGCCCAATATTGTCAGTGAGATTCGTCTAATTAAAGCCATTTCCCAAACTCAGGTAATTGCGATCGCTTTAAGCCACGAAAATTTAACCGAGACAGAAGTTCAGAAAACTATTAAAGGCTATGAAGAGAGGCTTTTATTGCCAACTACAGATGTCTTGACCTATGGCTGTGCAAAACTGATTCGTGCTTTATACAATCTTTTTCCCTCTCTTGGTCGACAAAACCTACAAAATTCTCAGACACCACCTTTATTAACCACTGGGTAGATGCTGAACGTTGCCATCACAAATATGAAAGCGTTTCTGCCCAGAATAGAAATTAATCTAACTCAAATAGAGCATAACGCTCGGATGTTGTGCGAACTTTACGGACAACGGGGTATTTCTTTAATGGGAGTCTCTAAAGCGGTACTAGGAGAACCTTTAATTGCCGAGGCGATGATTCGAGGCGGGGTCAAGTTTATTGCCGACTCTCGTTTGGAAAATATTCACAGGATGAGAAATGCCAGGATTTCGGCTCAGTTTGTGTTACTCCGCACTGCCCCCAGTCAAGCAGAATCGATTATTGAAAATGTAGATATTAGCTTGAATACAGAAATGGATACCCTGGAAAAGCTGAACTATTACGCATCTGAGCAAAATAAAATTCATCAAATAATTTTAATGGTGGAAATGGGGGACTTGCGAGAGGGAATAATGCCTGATGATATTTTCTGCTTCATCAAAAAAGTTCTGGACTTACCCCATCTCAAAATTTTGGGAATCGGTTGCAATTTGGCTTGTTATGGAGGCATCAAGCCTGACAATCAAAAAATGTTCCAGTTATCAGCATTAACCGAGGCGGTAGAAAAGAAATTTCAAATTAACTTACCCATAATTTCTGGAGGAAACTCGGCTAACTATGAATGGTACAAATCTACCAAGGACGTTGGGCGAATTAATAATCTGCGTTTAGGAGAATCAATTCTTTTGGGCTGTGAACCTGTCAAAGGAGAAACTATTCCCAAATTACATACCCATGCTTTTAAATTGATTGCCGAAGTTATTGAGTCGAAAGTGAAGCCTTCTCTACCCTTTGGGCAAATCGGCCGGGATGCTTTCGGGAAGATTCCTGTTTTTGGTAATCGCGAAGCCTACCCGAAGGGCTTGCCCTCGAATGGGTGTAATCGCCATACCCACAGAAGAGCAATTATTGCTTTGGGTAAGCAGGACACTTTGATATCTGGTTTAAGTCCGAATCAAGATCTGGAAATATTGGGTTCTAGTAGCGATCACCTAGTTCTCGACTGCAAAAACTCTTTTTTAAAGGTGGGAGAGGGGGTAAATTTCAACCTCGATTATGGAGGTCTTTTGATGGCAATGACTTCACCTTTTATCAAAAAGCAATTTATCTAAGTAGAACCTATCAAATAAAATCTGAAGTAACAACACAAATGACCGAAAAAATAGCTAAACCATACCACAACCCAGCACTTCAACAAGAACCGATTGGCGAACCAGCGGCGATTATTGCCCCTAGAGAAAATGAATCTCTTTTCAGATGGATTAAAAGTACTGGTCGATTTCTGCCCCATCAGTCGGATAAATTTCAGGATGACAAGGAAACAAATGACCTAGAAGATCTTCTAGATCAAGATGAAGAAGTAGATCCAGAGGAATAACTTCTTTCTTACGTTATTTAAAAGCGTTTTCCCCTCTACCATTAATCACAACCCGCTTCAATCTGTCTCGTTACCGTCCAGGCGGAGTAACTAACTCCTGCTGTACCTTCTCCTGGGTGGGTGGAGTCCCCCACTAGCCAAAGATGCTTAATCGGCGTGCGATTAGCAAAGCCAAAGGGGCCAAAGGTCTTGATCCGCTGTCCTAAACCACCAACGATGCCTTTGGCTCTGGCAGTATAGTTAGCGAAGGTTCTAGGAGTTGCTGCTTCGATGTGGATTATGTTTTCGGGAGAGAGGTCAAAATAGGAATTTAAACGAGCGATCGCCTCATCAGTATATTGTTGTTTAATCTGCTCATAGTCTTCTGCTTTTTTGCCCCACAGATCTACATCAGTGAAAGAAGAGGCGATTAGAGTAGCCTGCCCTTCGGGGGCGCGTCCGTCTCCAGGTTTGCTTACGGAGACGAATAGAGAGTTGTTTTCGCCAATTACCTCGTCTTGGTTATAAAGAAACTGAAGATGGGGAGAACAGCCTGGGGGAATTGCCTCTCTTTTGACTCCCAAGTAAATGACAAATGCTCCTGATGGTTGAGGTAGCTTTTCCACACGACGCTGATAATTATTTAAGGCTTGATCCTTAGTCAGCCTGACTAAATCCTGTGCCGTAACGTTGGCTACCACTTCCTCTCCTGATTCTGTCCAGGTTTTGCCTTGTTTATTTTGTACTGTGACTCCTGTTGCCTTTCCTGATTCGGTATGGATTTGTTGTACCCGATGGCCCATCAAGAGTTTACCACCGTACTTCTCTAAACCAGCTACCAGGCGATCGCTCAATACCTGCATACTGCCCTCTAAATGAAATAGTCCCTGGGGTGCTTGGGAAACTGCTAAAGCGGTGGCGGCATAGAGTAAGGCTGTCTCCTCTGTTCCCACCTGGGAATAGAGTTTTAACTGGAGATCTAAAAAGGTCTTCAGACGTTGATTATCAGACAAACCATAGAGCTTTAGAGCATCAGCGACGGTCATTAAGGCAAAAGGTAGAGTAATCAGAGTATCTGGTCTAACCGCTGAGAATAACTGCCACAAATCCCAGGCGCTACGGGGAGGCAGCACAGGATCTCGCCCCTGAAAACGCCAGCTTGCCTCGAATAACCGATTTAATAGCTGCCAAAAAGGTTCGCTGCCAGGAAACTGTCTTTGTCGTTCCTCCTGCCATTTATCC
>JBEANW010000481.1:0-4678 GCA_041165225.1 Cyanobacteriota bacterium
TTTAGCGAAACTGATCCTTTTCCTCCTGATTTTGCTGAATCTGTCCCCCATTCAGATAAACTTTATCTTGAGAGGCACAGCCATTCACGAGGTTTTTAAGAAGTGAAAAGAGTATTAGGTATCATTCTAGGAGGCGGTGCAGGTACTCGTTTGTATCCCCTCACTAAGCTAAGGGCAAAACCAGCCGTCCCCTTAGCCAGTAAATATCGTTTAATCGACATTCCCGTCAGTAATTGTATCAATTCTGAGATTCTCAAAATATACGTGCTGACTCAGTTTAATTCTGCTTCTCTCAATCGTCATTTAAATCGCAGTTACAATTTTTCTGGATTTAGAGAAGGCTTTGTAGAAGTGCTGTCAGCCCAGCAAACTAAAGATAACTCTGGTTGGTTTCAGGGAACAGCCGATGCCGTGCGTCAATATATTGATTCCATCAAGGCTTGGGATGTTGATGAAGTTATTATCCTGTCTGGCGATCATCTCTATCGCATGGATTACAGCAAATTTATTAAACATCATCGCGAAAGCAAGGCAGATATTACCCTGTCTGTAGTGCCGATTGATGACAAGAGAGCGTCGAGTTTTGGTCTGATGAAAATTGATGATCGCGGTAGGATTATCAACTTCGCTGAAAAGCCCCAAGGAGAAGACTTGAAGCAAATGCAGGTGGACACAACCGTACTCGGTCTAACACCTGAACAGGCAAAACAGAGTCCGTACATAGCTTCTATGGGCATCTATGTATTTAAAAAAGACGTTTTAATTGATTTATTAGAAAAGAATATCGCTCAAACTGATTTTGGCAACGAAATTATTCCTGGTGCAGCCCAAGATTATCATCTTCAGGCTTATCTGTTCAAAGGTTATTGGGAAGATATCGGGACGATCGAATCATTTTATGAAGCAAATTTAGCGCTGACGAAACAGCCACAACCCGACTTTAGCTTCTATGATGAAAAATCTCCGATCTACACGCGACCACGCTATTTGCCCCCCACGAAACTCTTAGATTGTCGGGTAAGTGAATCGATGATTGGCGAAGGCTGCATCATCAAGAATTGTCACATCAATCATTCTGTAATTGGGGTGAGGACTCGGATTGAAGGGAACTGTACCATCGAAGACAGTCTACTGATGGGAGCGGATTTTTATGAGCCGTTTGCTGAAAGACAATCTGGACTACAAAGTGGAGGTATTCCTGTCGGTATCGGTGAAGGAACCACAATTCGTCATGCGATCGTCGATAAAAATGCTCGTATTGGTCGCAATGTCCAAATTCTCAACAAGGATCGGGTGGAAGAATCCCAGAGAGAAGACGAAGGTTTTTATATTCGTAGTGGCATCGTCGTTATCTTGAAAAATGCCACCATTCAAGATAACACCGTGATCTAATGTTTACTAGATCTATAAAATATATCCACCGACTTAATAAATATAAGTTGATTTGCCAGTTACTAGTTTGGGATTATTCAATCATTAATTAAACTTGAAAATTTCTTGGGGTGTAGTTAAATTGGCTACCCCCTTAACTTTGTCTAACTTTTGTCTAATTATTGATATTTGAGAAAGAGTTATTTAAGATTTACTATAGTGAAGCCAAAAATTTTGGAGTTAAACTTTAGAGAAGATTACTGAGATATTGTTCCGTTGTATTAATTGCATTAAAACCAGCTAGCTTTTTTAGGGAATTTTGTAATGTCTTCTACCGAATATAAAGATTACTATGCTATTTTAGGAGTTAAAAAAATAGCAGATATTAGTGAGATTAAAAAGAATTTTCGTCAATTAGCTTTAAAATATCACCCCGATCGCAATCAAGGAAATAAAGCTGCTGAATCAAAGTTCAAAGAAATTAGCGAGGCCTATGATGTACTTTCTGACGAAGACAAGCGGGCTAAATATGATAACTTTGGTCAATATTGGGAACAGGGTTCAGGGAGTAGACAGACTAATGCTGCCAGTAGAAATAACGGCAGTACTTCCAAGTCTAAAGTAGACTTCAACAGTAGTGACTTTAGCCAATATGGTAATTTTGACGAATTTATTAATGAGCTTTTAGGTCGTTTTTCTAGTCCGAGTAGTAACAGCACTTCTTCATCCAACTCCTCATCGACCAATCCTACTCCAAGTAGTAATTCACAGGGTTTTAGTCGGACTGAAACATCTGTTCCCATCAATGACGAGGCTAGTATCAATTTAACTTATGCCGAAGCTTTTAGGGGTACAACTAAACGGCTGAAGGTAAATCGAGAAACTATGGAAGTGCGGATTCCTGCGGGGGCAAAACCTGGTTCTCGGATACGCCTACCAGGGAAAGGAAAACCTAATTTAGCTGGCACATCCAGAGGAGATTTATATCTCAATGTTGCATTAGACCCTCATCCTTTCTTTAGTTTTGAAGGTGAGAATTTAGTTTGTGACGTACCGATCGCTCCTGATGAAGCAGTTTTAGGTTCATTTATCAGTATTCCAACCCCTGATGGACTAGTTAGCATGAAAATTCCTGCGGGGATAAATTCGGGTCAAGTATTGCGTTTACGGGGAAAAGGCTGGTCATCTTCCCCAGGAAATCGTTCTGATCAGTTAGTCAGAATTGTTGTGGCAACACCTCAAAAGATTAATCCTCAAGAAAAAGAGTATTATGAAAAAATCCGTGATCTGCGTGCCGAAAATCCTCGTAGTAGCTTAGAGGGAATTGAGCTTTAATCAGAGCTTATTTATCTAGCTTATAGCTTTTGATCAATAATATGCTTACTTACTTGTTGACTAACACCTCATCGGGAAAAGAGGTTGATGTCTGCGTGGCATCGACCCACCAGTTTGCGATCGCCCATCAACAACAACTATTACCTGGCTGGGAAATTCCCCTCAGCTATTTAGTTTTGGTTTTACAACAGTCATCAATTTCCCTAAAAGACTCCAGCAGTGAAGTTACAGTAGAGAAGGATCGACTGCGAGCAGAGTTGATCCGCTTTGGCTGTAATCTGATTTTCGCTCTACGAGATCAAGGATATTGCAGTGATCTGTTCGATCCTCGCACTGGTTATCCCTTATTGGCTCCTCATGGCATGATCTGGGATGACAATGCCGTGGTTAAGGCATTGCTCAACTATCCTGTAATTGACTATCAGCAATGTTCTCTGATTACTCATCCAATTTGGCAGCATCATGTATATCCTGGCGCGATCGCTACCACTGCTCCTCAAGCTCTAGTCAAATCATGTTTAGAACCAGCAATAGTCACTCAAAATTGGCAGCTTAAATAACTACTAACTAACAGTAACTAACAAAATTATGTAAAAAAATATTGCACTAACTAGAATATTTTTTTTTATAGCATAAAGTGTTAGGATTCATATTGAGATAAAGATCGGCGACCCAGTTTGTATTCAGTATTGATAGGTTTTTCCATATAGTATTGATTTGGTTTTTTCCCGAAATTTAAACTCTCTACATCTAATGTGCATTCAGGAGACATTCAGTTCATGTCAATTTACGTCGGTAATCTCAGCTATGAGGTTAGCCCAGAAGATTTAAGTGAAGTATTTTCAGAATACGGTAAAGTTAAACGAGTTCATCTTCCTACTGATCGTGAAACAGGTCGCAAACGTGGTTTCGGCTTTGTAGAAATGGAAACAGAAACGGAAGAGGATAAAGCAATTGAGACCCTAGATGGGGCAGAATGGATGGGTCGCGAGATTAAAGTCAATAAGGCAAGACCTCGCGACGATAAAAGTTCGTTCGGTGGCGGTGGTCGTCGCGATCGCTTCTAAACTTCTCATCTAAGCTTCAAAATTGAATCGAAATTGCGCTTCTGGGGGGCAACTAGATTATTATGCTAGGAACTCTCAGAAGCTTTTTACTGTGTAATGGGGAATCATACCTAAATGGCTAAACGTCGTAACGCGAAAAAAGAAAAGGCTGCCCGTAATAAGATTAATGCACGCAAATTCCGTAAACAAACTAGTCGCTACGGAAATCGCGGTAGAAGAAACTATAACGGCAACAGCGATAACAAAGAGACAGCAGATGTGAACAATGGGGACTCTGATTCTGGTGACAATAATTAGTCGGTTAAATCTCTCTCGCTATTAATACTCTAGTTCTACTAATGAAGGTTAAATAGCTTCTTGGTAGAGCTTTTTTTTGCTTAAGAATCAGAAATAGTTGAATCTATATTTAAAACTTTACAAAGAGCGATCAAGCATATCTATAAGGTCAGTATCTGATGTTTATAGCCAATTTTAACGCAGCAGTTGATGAAGCATAAAACAGAAGGCGATCGCTCTATTTTGCTGCGAGAAGTTCTTCTTGAATAACTCGACGCAATGTTTCTTCGTCACTCTATAGTTATTAAATTATCGGTCCCGAAGGCTCAGTGCGATAGCTTAAGTGTTCGAGATTGTACTCAACCGTGTCGCGCATATCGCGAAGCGTGAATTCTATTTCAGAGACCGCTTCGCACTTGCGCAAATCCACTGTACCGCTCTCCTTTGTCTTTTCTAAAAGATTTGGGAATTCTGTCTTCAATTTTTGTGCTATGTTCGCAGCCATATTGGCATATTCCGCCTTATCGATGACATAGACAATGCTCAACCATAGCTCATAAGGTTCTTCAGGAAGCAACTCGTCTTTGGGTTCATAAGATAGCCGAAAAGACAAGATTCCAGAAGAATTT
>JBEANW010000482.1:0-2869 GCA_041165225.1 Cyanobacteriota bacterium
GCAGGCAGAAAGAAATATTAGCAGCGACGTAGAACTAGACCAGCAAGTACGACGTTATCTGCAAGAAACTTTAGAGACCCTTGCCTACTAATCAAGAAGTATCTGGAAATAGTCCAAAACGAACTGTAACAATTAATTAATGGGGATGCATCAAAAGTGCATCCCCATTGTTATGTAGAGCAACAACCATTGCAATAATATGAGTAAAGGAAGTATCGGGGTAGACCATCAGCTATATCAATACATACTCGCAGTATCCCTGCGAGAAGAAGATGTGCTGGCTAAATTACGTCAGGAAACCAATCAACATGCCGCCAGCGTCATGCAAATATCCCCCGATCAGGGGCAGTTTATGGCATTGCTAGTAAAACTGCTCGGAGCTAAAAAGACCTTGGATATTGGCGTATTTACAGGCTATAGCTCTTTAGTGGTGGCGTTGGCATTACCCGAATCGGGAAAAGTAATAGCTTGCGATCGCGACCCCGAATCCACGGCGATCGCTGGTCGCTACTGGGAATTAGCAGGAGTATCCCATAAGATCGATCTAAGACTAGCACCAGCCCTAGAAACCCTAGATCAATTAATTGCCGATGGTGAAAGTGAATCTTTTGACTTTGCCTTTATTGATGCAGATAAAGGCAACTACGCTAACTATTATGAACGGGCTTTAACTCTCTTGCGCCCTGGAGGAATGGTAGCGATCGATAATGTTCTCTGGTCTGGCAAAGTTGCTGATCCTGATGATTTGGATCACAGAACCGTTGCCATTCGAGAATTCAATCAAAAACTCCATCAAGACAACCGAGTTGAACTTAGTCTACTGGCGATCGCCGATGGTTTAACCTTAGCCCTGAAGCATTAATTCCTCAAGACTTATGGCACAGGAGGGCTAGGGGGGCTAGGGGGGCTAGGGGGAGTAGGAGGATTGGGGAACGGATTGATGGTGCTGGGTAAGCCAGGGAGAGCAAGATTTACCCCAGGAGTTGGCGCAACTGTGGCTGATTGAGAGCTTTCTGGAAGAGTAGCCAAGGCGACGCGATCGCCTCCCACTTCTCGCAACATATCTAGTACTTCCACGACTTCTCTGTAGGTAGAATTTTTGGCAGCATACAAAGTCATCAAACCATCAGGATTAGCCTGTTGATATTTTTTAATTTCCCACTTTAAATCGCTGCGACTAACCACATTCTTATCAACGTATAGCTGACCAACATCATCAATAGTCACAATCAAAATATTTTGCAGTTGTGGCGTACCAGTTTTTGCTTGAGGCAAATCGAGGCTAATGGCTTGCTGACGAGAGAAATTGACCGCAGCTAAGATAAAAAAGATTAAAATACAAAAGATAACGTCAATTAGAGGCAAGATTTCAATATTTGCGCCACTTTGATGGCTATCATCCTGCCAAAGATCCATCGATTTAATGGGTTTGGGTTGGTATTTTCGTTTACGTCTCATGTAAATATTTAAATTGATTAATGGTTACTGCTGATTCGGTGGTTTGATTTCGACGAAGGAATATTCATCATTGCGAATAACGCCAGGGGGTTCTTCTTCTAATTGTGACCAGCGATCGCGATACATTACTTCTAAACGGCTACCAGTGCGGCGTAAAATTCTGACTTGATTTGACCAAAAAGCCTGGAACATGCGATAAAAGCTGAGGCTGATGATGGCGACGAGTAAACCTGTCGCTGTCGAGATTAATGATTCACCAATCCCCAAAGTTACTCCCGAAGAATCTGCTGTACCCAAGTCACTGATTTTGATCGAACTTAAGGCGTGAATTAGACCCCAAACTGTCCCAAATAAGCCTAATAGGGGGGAAAGAGCGATAATTGCCTCTAATACCTTGTCTCCCTTCCGCATCCGCGCTACTTGTTCTTCCGCAGCGGATTCTAGAGCGATGTGAAACATATCAGGGTCGGGGTTAGATAGCCGAAAAGGAGAATAGACAAAATTTCCGAGGGGGTGATTAATATGTTCCTGGGCAATTTTACCGACCAAATCCCAGTTGCGTTCGGCAGCTTCCATGATCTGATTAAAAATTTTCTTCTCTTGAAAAACTATTCGCGACCAAAACCAAAGTCGTTCTAGGATCGTGGCAATAGATAGTACGGAAAGAAACAGTAAGGGATACATAGAAATGCCGCCCTTGTCAATAATTTCTAAAAAATTCATCAATGACCTCTTAATATAATTTTTAATTAAAATTACGGGAGCAATTTAAGTAATTCCAGTTTAAGTCCATAAATACAAATAACACAGGTTACACTCAAATCCTGGTTAATAGAATTTTTCTAACATGGGTTTTGATTGATGTCTATAGCCGAGAAATTTAGTCATTGATCTTGATGTTTAAGCAACTTGAAGTAATTCTTTGCGTCTTAAACTACTATAATCTGCATGTTAATCATGGATTGCTAATGAACCGTAATACTCTTTGGGGAACTTTGGCTGTTATTTTGCTGCTTGGTTTAGCGGGATTAGTATCTCAAGAAGAAGCCAGTTCCATCAGTTCTCTCCAGCATCTGTCTATGGCACCAAGTTTAATGGCTACGAAGCCAGAAGCTCATCTCAGTCAGCTTGTCGATGCCAATAATCGCTTTGGCTTTAATCTGTTTAATCGCATTACCCAACCTCCGCTACCGCCAGAAACTCAGCCACCAAACATCGTGATCTCACCCCAGAGTATGGCGATCGCTTTAGAGATGACGCGCAACGGTACAGCGGGAACAACCCAAACAGAAATGACCCAAGTTTTAGGATTAGAGCAATTCGACCCCGCCACAGTTGATGCTAGCTACCGTAAGTTAATTAAAACCTGGCAAACTAATGATGGTGATGTGGAATTGGCGATCGCTAATTC
>JBEANW010000483.1:0-4396 GCA_041165225.1 Cyanobacteriota bacterium
GGTTTGATCGGTGCCACTAATGCGGTAGCCTTTGATCTAACTGCTGCCTGTTCAGGTTTTCTCTTTGCCCTCATTACCGCTTCCCAGTTTATTGCGAGTGGAATGTATAAAAATGTGCTAATTATCGGTGCAGACGTGCTTTCTCGTTGGGTAGATTGGAGCGATCGCACTAGCTGTATTTTGTTTGGCGATGGTGCAGGGGCAGCAGTCTGTCAGGCTGTAGCCGATAACCGTTTACTGAGTTGTGGTATGTATAGTAACGGCAGCCAAAATGATTCTTTAAATTTAAACTATGGTGGTGATAGTAAGCCCTTATTGGAGAACATTACAGCACAACAGGGTTCTTATAATCCTATTACCATGAATGGTCGAGAAGTATATCGTTTCGCTGTCGCCAGAGTTCCCGAAGCCTTAAGCAAAGCTATGTTTCAGGCGCACTTGACCGCCGATGATCTCGATTGGCTGTTACTTCATCAGGCAAATCAGCGTATTATGGATGCCGTAGCCAAACGACTCGAAATTCCTCCCTCAAAGATTTTAAGTAATATAGCTGAATATGGTAATACCTCCGCTGCTTCTATTCCCCTTGCCCTCGATGCTGCGGTAAGGGATGGTCTAGTTAAGCCTGGAGATACCATCGCTGCTTCTGGTTTTGGCGCGGGTTTAACTTGGGGTGCGGCGATTTTCAAGTGGGGATGAATCAGTTAACAGTTAACAGAATCGACTTGTTGGGTGTAGTCAGTAATTTATTTGCTTCTCTACACTTTCCCATTTTCTTTAAACTTGGTTTTAAGCAAAGAAAATTTTCTGGCGATCTACTCCATGCAAAATACCTATTTCACCAATACATTGAACAGTTTTAGCCATTTTGTCGGCAAAATGAATGACATAAGGTAAACGACTATAAGCATAAGCACTAGCTGGATTGAGCATACTCAAGCGATCAATTTGTTTGGCTAACACTTCTAAAGGTGCGTCGCCGAAATCTCTTACTACTTTTAACGGACGTGGGCTGCCGCCTGCTTTTGCCTCAGAGGTTACAATACGAAAAGTTTTATCATCAGTTGAAAGTATTGCTGTTCCTGGCAAAGCATCGATTAAAGATTCAGATTGATGTGGTAATATTGCCATTCTTCCCGCACCACTTTTTCTAACACTTAAAAGATCGACTGCAATATTATTATTTAACAGCGCTTCTACTACATCATCAAACTCTTCGCATTGTACGATCCCATCTCGAAGCATTAATATACGCTGAGGAAATCGATTTTCTATTTTTTTAAATCTGGTAATAATGTTATTAACGGTGCGTATAATCGCTCCTGAGCTTATTTTTTCTCCTGGCTGTGCTTCTGGAAGTTCCCAACCTAAACTTTGTCCGTTAGCCAAAATAGCAAAAGCACTCGTTCCGTAATAAAGATTTCCATTTGTACCAGCATCAAAACCAATAACTATCTCTGCTGTATATTTATCCTGCAAAGGTTCTAATCCTACTGGTTGCCATCTTGCTTTGAGTAATAAGCCCAAAATAATGTTAGCTATTCGATATTGCTCTTCCTTAAACATCGGCCGCATAAACTGAAGGGCAACATTCGCTTCTAATGCTTCTTTTTGTAGTTGTGCTTTATCAGCATTTTGCAACCAAGGACTAACGACTAAAATAGTCTGGGTGCCTCGATCTGACCAATCTTGCCAAAATTGTTTACGACTAAATACGCCATCAGGTAAATCGCTTTTTTTCCGTGCTGCTTCTAACTCGATATCTACACCACTTTTTTTAGCTACAGATTCCAGTTTATCTTTAATAAATTTCGACCAATTACCATTTCCTGTTAGATCCAAACAGCCAAACTGTTGCTCTCCTGTACTAAAACAACCTTCCTCCAAACTTTGTATTGTCCGATAAACTTTTTTCGACTTAGTTAATAGCAAAGGTGATTTTTTCCTGAGCATAGCTCCCTCAGTTTTTTGAGGCTTAATTGGCTTAACTAACTGATCTGATTTGTAAATATTGTTACTTAACCATTGAGCAGTTTTTTCTGATTTATCGAAACGCTCTTGAGTGGATTTTTTTACTTGTTTAAATACTTTTGCTGCTTCTGATGAACCGAGATCATGCAACTCGCTTAAAATCTCCATTGTTATGCTAGGTCGCAGCCGTGTAGAGAGATGAGTTAATTCATTGCCTTTACTACTAACATATACAACACGAGCGTCTTCAATTTCTTTTTCTGTCGCTTTATTTTTACCTAAGTTTCGATGATAATCTGCCAAACTTCCCAAATTAGGAATCATACTAGTTTCTGGCTTTTCATCACTAACACGAATAAATTTCCAAGAGCGATCATCATAAGTATTACGAACCCAATTGATTGGTATATCTCCGTAGTCTTGTAGCCATTGTTCTAATGTCCAAGAACTATAGAAACGATGATGAAGATCAATTTCTATGAAAATAACTCCTGAATAATGAAGCTCAACATCTAAACGAACTCCTGTATGAACTTCCCAACCCAAATCTTGTAAAATAATGTTATCTGCATCCCACCAAATAAATCCTCCTTCTGAAGCACTATTAATTCTATTTCTAGCAAATTTATATCTTAGTTGTTGTTCTAACCATTTCCTTTCTAATTGTTCTAAAGCTTCTCTTTCATTAGAAATATTTAAATTTAATAATTGTGTTCCTTGATGCTTTAGCGTCCAATTATCTTGTTTTAAATATTCATCTGATATCAATTGCTTGGTAATAATCCTAGAATTAAGTCTTACTCCAGATATTTTTATTTTCCAAGGTATTTGATTAATTGCCGAATATTCTTTTCCTGGTTCTGGAGATGGATTAAATGTATAGCTGTATACCTGTACTATTTGGTCGCGATCGCTTAGTTTTTTTATAGGAAACCTATTAATAAAAACTTTAGGAGTATATTTTTGCATCTATGGTGATTTTTTCGGCTCTACCGAACTTATGATGTAAAAGAAAGAGGAAAAAGATATTTAGGCTATTTTAAATAAATTTTTTAGTGAATAGTCTCTAATTATCTAAATAAATCGCAAAAGCATCTCGATCGTGAAAATCTGCCTCTTTTCCAGGATGAGTTAACGCCCAGTAACTTAATTGGCTGGCTCGATCTTTAATTACCGCCGTCACCCCAACCTCTAAACTTTGTTCGGGAGGAATAATTCGCTGCAAATCGATTTTTAAATTGAGCTGCAAATTGTCATTCTCTTGCAATACCTCAAATGGCAAAGTATCAAAAGCTGTTTCTTCCAGCAGATTTTCTCGATAGTCGAGAAAACGATAAACGTTCCAATGTCCTGCGGGGGAGAGATTGAATTCCCAGTATTGTGTTGAATCTTTTAAGCCTAAAAAGAATTCACAGCAGGTATGTTCCCAAAGATCGAATTGACGAGTCGGGTTATTAACTGTTGGCGGAATTATAATTTGCCCTGTTAATTGATATTCAATAGTTAATTGGTTCTGCTGACGTTCTATCTCCCCCATAATCGAGATTGCGGGGGCGGTATCTATAGCAAAGGGGATCAGGTCAAAGTTAGCTTTCATATCAGATCAGCGATGATCTGCTCAATTGTCTGCTGCTGGCTTTCGATACTTTCCGTGAGCTTAAACTGCACTAAAGCTCTAGCTAGATTATGTTCGTCATGATGAGCGTTAAAATAAACATTCCCCTCAAGATGATCCGTAAAAAATCTTAGCCCTAATTCAAACGCCAATAACCGAATCGATTCATAGATGTATTTATAATCGTTCTTCGTCAGAAAGTCTCTTGCTACCTCTAAATATCCCTGAAGGATGGCTTGAGCAACTTTTGGTTCAAACTTCACCCGCTCCCAGTTACTGGTTTCTTCACCTAGGGGATTACAGCCCGATCGCAAACAATCGCCAATATCATAATGAATTAAACCTGGCTTGACAGTATCCAGGTCGATCATCGCCACTGCTTCTTGAGTGGAGCAGTCAATCATAATATTATTAATTTTAGGGTCGCCGTGGATCGTTCTTAAGCTAAGTATTCCCTGGGCTTTAGCGTTTTCTAGAATATAAGGTAAATTAGGGCGATCGCGAATAAACTGAAGACAGTAGTTGACTTCAGGGGAAGACTGGAACTGCATCCTCTCCATCACCTGATAATAATGAGCGAGGTATCCAGGGGTGATATGAAATCCCTCTAAAGTGTCTGCTAGTTGTTCTGGGGGTAAATTAGTCAGTAGTCGGTGGAACATCCCCAAGCCGTAGCCAATTTCTTGAGCGTGCTGTAGATTTTGAATCGTATCAAATGATTGGGAATTATCAATAAAACTGATCCCCCGCCAGAAAGTACCGTCTTCCGCCACATAGTGGTTTTGGTTTTGAGGAGTTAATAGCACCCTC